>CALDJV010001215.1 GCA_937899305.1 uncultured Cytophagaceae bacterium | reverse complement strand
ACTTATAAAGTTTTACCAAGTTTTCAAAATAAGATACAAATTTATTTATACCAACCAAAACCTTTATAGTAGCTACTCGGGTTTTTCTTTAGTCCGAGAGTTTGGTATATTTATAATTGAAGAAACCAAGTCATTTGCTCAGTTGCCTGTATTTTAGCAGGCATGGTGGGTGTATGGTGCTTGGGTTGAACAGAATTATTAAGTTACAAAATAGATTGATCCTATCCAGATGGATATATTTAAGAAGTTAAAAAACCAACGCTTTCATAGTTTGAATGAACAGCATATCCTGGAGTTGTTCTTTAAAATAGACTTTGATGAACATGGTGCTTATGTACAGGTAGTAGACAAACAATTAAAAGAAGTGAGTTATGACTATCGACAGTACTTGGGCTATGTTCGAGAGCTTCTACGTAATTTGGAACACATCAAAGATCAAAGTGCGTTTAAGATTGAATGGGAAAGAGACAGCGAACACATTTACCTGGCAGAACATGATTATCTGTTGTGGCAGCTAAAGTATTGTAAAAATATTTTAGATGCTGCTAAAAGACCCTTGGTTTTTCAGGACAAAGAGACTACGTTGTTGCTTAAAATTCAGCCTGATGAGGAACAAAAAAAGTTGGTAAGTAGCATTGCGATCCAACAAGACGGAGTAGGATTGGAGAATATCCAACCATTGAGTGAAAGTTATTTTCTAGCCGGGCAAAACATTTACCCTGTAAAACCGATTGGCAATAACTTTAACTACCTCAAAACTTTTGAGACGAGTTTCTATGAACGAGATTTAGAGAAGTTCCTTTGTTTGTTTTTCTCTTATTTTCAAAACATTGAGGTAGAATATGAAGATTTCACTTTTGTTGAAAGCCAAGAAAGTATTGCTACTCAGGGGGCGCTGTTTTTTGAAAAAGTAGACGAAGAAAACTCCTTGTATCTCAAGGTTTCGCAGGTATTACCCAATCTAGAGCATGCTTTTTTGGAAGACTATGAGGTAAACAAGTTGGTGATAGTCAATGAAGTAGAAAAAAACATTCACATTCGTGACATTTCTTACCATAGTTACCCGCTTTTGTTCAAAGAGGTAGGTAAGTTGATTGCTGGAAAAAACAAGAAGAAAAATGCATTTCATCAGCAAGACGATTTGTTTGTCATTCCACAAGAAACCGCAGAATCTTTTATTCGCCATACTTTACCTAAACTATTAGATCAATTTCAAATATTTGGAGCCGAAAAACTACAGTCCTACAAAATAAAGGCAGTTACTCCCCGCCTCAATATCCAATTGGGCTCTGGAATAGACTTTTTGGAAGGCGATGTAGATGTCATGATTGAAGATGAAAAGTATGCCTTGTTTGATGTGATCAATCAGTATAACAAGCAACGCTACCTCAAGCTGAGTGATGGTACCCAAGCAGTACTCAACGAAAATTACATCAAGCGTTTGGAACGGCTATTTAAGAAACAAAAAGGTGGGAAAGTAAAGGTATCATTTTTTGATTTGCCTGCGGTAGAAGAGCTTATCGAAGAAAAGGTATCTAGTGAAATCTTTCAGAAGTCACGAGAAGTATTCTCGGGTTTCAATACTTTGTCTAAACAACGGTTTACGTCACCCAAGGAAGTAAATGCCAAGTTGCGGAATTATCAAAAACAAGGGGTGAAATGGCTGAAATACCTGTTTGAAAATCAGCTGGGAGGATGTTTGGCCGACGATATGGGCTTGGGAAAGACCTTGCAAACGATTACGTTATTATCAAAAATATATCCCAAAGAAAAAACGCCTACTTTGATAGTGATGCCACGTACTCTGTTATTCAATTGGGCCCACGAAATCGAAAAATTCAACCCAGCCCTGACCTTTTACACCTATTATGCCAATCAGCGAGACCTGGAAGAAGCGCGTAAGCATCACTTGATTTTCACCACTTACGCCACTTTGCGGAATGATATTCAATCCTTCAAGGAGGTTGGGTTTCATTATGTGATATTAGATGAGTCTCAAAATATAAAAAATATAAATTCACAAACCACCAAGGCAGTGATGTTGCTAGATGCCAAACACCGCCTGGCGCTCAGTGGTACCCCAGTAGAAAACAATCTTACTGAATTGTATTCCCTGTTTCGTTTTCTAAATCCTACCATGTTTGGTTCCGTGGATGATTTCAATAAGCACTATACCTATCCCATTCAGCAAGACAACGACAAGGAAGTAGCCCAAGAGTTACGGCAAAAGATATATCCATTTATTTTGCGTCGTTTGAAGAAAAACGTGCTCAAAGACCTTCCACCCAAGGTAGAACAAGTACTGTACGTAGAGATGGGGGAAACTCAAAAACAGTTTTATCACCAAAGACGCAAACATTACCACGACTACATCAAGCAGCAAATAGGCAAAGAAGGAATTGAAAATTCTCAGTTTTATATTTTACAGGCACTTACCGAACTGCGGCAACTGGCCTCAGTACCCGAAGCCAAAATGGAGCAATCCATTGTCTCAGCAAAGCGAGAATTGTTGGTAACCAATGTCTTGGACGCGATTTTGAATGGGCACAAGGTATTGATTTTTGTGAATTTCTTGCAAGCCATTGAAAGCATCAGCCAAGACCTACAGAAAGCCAATGTGGACTTTGTAAGTATGACAGGCGCTACTCAAAATCGCCAAGCGCTGGTAGAACGTTTTCAAAATGATAAAAAATGTCGAGTATTTTTGATGACCCTCAAGACTGGAGGCGTAGGACTCAACCTGACGGCAGCCGATATGGTGTATATTTATGATCCTTGGTGGAACACTTCGGCCGAAAATCAGGCGATCGATCGTACTTATCGCATGGGGCAGAAAAAAACCGTGTTTAGTTATAAGCTCATTACCAAGGATACCATCGAGGAGAAGATTTTGCAACTGCAAAATCAGAAAAAAGAACTTTTTGACAGCATCATTACCAGTGACAGTGCCTCCATTAAGTCACTTAGTGAACAAGATATAGACTTTATACTGGCCTGATAAACAGCATTCATGAAAAACACAAATACTATCCAATTAGAAGCGGTAATTTCAGATAATTACTTGGTAAATCAGTTAAAGGAGTTTTATCATTATTACCTGGAGCAAGTGATATCAGACAATCCGGCGATTTGTAAGGAGGCTGGACTCTCTGTCAAGCTGCCTAAAAAGAGTAAGAAGGCCGATTATGTACGCATATTTGCTTATTTTTTTGCCCACAAAGAGTTGTTTGAAGCACTCATGGCGTTGCTACCAGCCCACGTGGTAGCGATGATTGAGGAGGCAGTATGGGGAGAATGTTTAGACGATCAATATGTGCTGGAGCATTACCAGGAAGTCATCACTCAAGATGTAGGCTACGTGTATAATGCTTATCAAGAGCTCAAGCCTCCTTATTTGTTTTTTCAAAACAGCCCAATGCACCTTGGCTGGAGTAGGTATCGAGATGGAAATACATATTACCATTATTTGTATTTGGAGTCTGAGCTAGCGGCCCATCTGCGTACCTTTTTGCCTTCTCCCGCGTCTTCCCAGCTTCCAAAGATTTCGAATATTGAGGACGCTCCAATTCGTTTTGATGCTTCAGAATCTATTTTTCAGGAATTACCCATTGTCAATGCTTACATCGATCAAGGAAGATTGAAGCTGAATAAAAAAGGAAAAATTACTGAGGCATCGTTAAAAAAAATGGCGAAGTTTTGTTCTTTGAAGGAGTTCTTTGAGTCAGCAGAAAACAAAGTATATGCCACATTGAGAACGCGGTTTCTGTCGAATCTAGCCTTGTATATGAATGAGTATACAAAGCCAGATGTGAGAGGAGATGTTGTTTTAGCGCTCAAAGAGATCATTGCTCAGTTCGCCGAAGAAATTCTAGCACCAGAAGATATACTCTTTCATACCAAAGGTTGGGATTATGTGTATTCGTCGAGTGACCCTTATAATGATTTTTTAGCAGTACTAGATAAAATTCCCACGGAGGAGTGGGTGGCTATAGATGCTTTACAAAAGTTGATTCAACACTATGATGTTGATTTTAGACTGGTGGTCAATGCTTGGGATTTGAATTCGATTTCTACATTGTTGAATAAAACCCATCCCTATAACTACAAGCTTACAATGCACTTAGGTGACATCAATCATCGTGCTTTGATTACGACCCCCTTTTTACGTAACAATTTGGCGCTTTTTGCGGCTTTGGGAATGTTAGAATTGGCCTACGACAAACCAGCTTATCAGGATAAATTGCAAACCCACGAACGATACCTGACCCCCAGTGTTGAGTTTAAGTATGTGCGATTGACCAAATTGGGGGCTTATATTTTAGAAAAAACCAATGATTTTACCCCTCCAAAGCTCAAAGAAGACAAAGTGATATTGGATGAGAATCATTTATTGTTGCTATATCAAGGAGAGAACAAAGGATTGGTGGGAATGATTGAAAATGTGAGCGAAAAGGTGGCTAAAAACCTGTACCAAGTATCGTTTGAAACAGTGCTAGGCAATTGCAACAATGCAGAACAAGTAGCTGGGCAAATCAGGGTATTTCAACAATTATTATCCAAAAATCCACCCCAAATATGGCAAACTTTTTTTGAGGCCTTACAACAAAAATCATATCAATTGGCCAATCAAAACGAAACATACCTGATTTATCAATTGCCTGATAATCGTGAATTGCTGAAACTGATCGCTACCGATGAATTTTTACGCCAGCATATCATCAGGGCCGAATATCACAATATACTGATACCACAAAAGCACAAAGCCAAGATTAAGAAGTATCTGAAAAAATCGGGGTTTTTAATAGAGTTTAATTAGCGCTGATCATCATATTGTTTATGACATAGTAGATCAGAATAGAGAACATCGATCCACGATTTCAGAATGATATCAATTTTCTAAAGTGGTAGATTGATGTTCTTAGAATAATTGTTTTTGAGTACTTGTAAAGTAGTACCTTCTACCCTGCTTGAGTCAAAATTTGGCGTGCTACTGGCAACAATTCTTGTTGAATATCCAGATCGAACCTACTCAAGCTAATTTGGTTGCCCCCTTCAAACCAAATGTCAATTTTGTAGACTTTTTTCAATTGGATTTCGATGTCAGAGAAGGAAGAAGCCTGGGTAGGAGTGAAATGATGAAAGCCTTCAATGGGTTCTTCTTGTTGGGTGTAGGCCTTGGTTTCAGTGATTTTCTCTCCTGTCAGTTGTTTATGGTCATATTGCAGTTCCCGAATGACTGTTGCTGAGTTTTTTAGAAGATGGGCTAACTTCTCTTTCGATTGAGGTAACTCCCAAGTGAAATCGTACCCCGCATTTTTAGATTGAACCACATACCCATTGGCTTTTTGATTATTTTCCAGCGTAATTTCTGCGGCCAGTTTCTCTGAAGCTTGCACATCGAAAAAACCAATGGTATACTTCAATGGCTTTTGATCCAGGTATTGTGCATATTTTTGCCTTAGGTTAAATGGCAAACGTTGATCTACGGCCTCGCTGTAGCCCTGTTCTAGCTTGGTTTGGTGTACTTTTTTGCTTTGGGCAATGTTTTTTCTGTTAGTGGGAAATTTTTTGGTCATCATTTGCCCGGTGCTGCCCACCAATCCCTCATTGATGATTTGCTCTTTGTCTGAAGCCAGTATTTCCCAAAAGTATTGCCCTTGTTCCAGGTATTTATGAAAAGTATCACTACTATCGGGGCCAAAACGATATACTCGGTACCTTCCGTTATGGTTAAAACGCCATTGTTCCTCACTGGTAAGTATGTCCATGAAGTCCGAAACTTCTGCCTGAAATGCCTGGAAACCCACTTGTCTTAAGCGATTTTTTACATCAAGGGTAGTCGTCGTACCAAACGCCTCTATCAAATGCTCTGCAGCTTCCTTGACGGCATCTTTTGTTAGGTTTTTCATAATGTTTATAAACGATAGATTTTTCAGTTTTTTTATATTTCAATATAATGATTAAACTGAAAAAAGGAGGCTTAAGTATTTGATTTTAATGTAGTTAATCTAAATTTATTTTTTATTTTAATTTTCTTCTGCTTATAATAATAGCAAGAATTTGAAAGGGGGTTATTTCCCTGAATTACCACTTCTAGAACGTATGTTTACCCCATTTCTACTGGCGTTGGATTGATAATTTTTGTAGAAGCCACGTACTCGGGTTTCCCGGTCATCGTCATAAAAACTAGAGGTACGCCGATTGTTGCGAGAAAACACACTACCTGTACCAAACAATGGTTTTGCCCCGGTTTTACCAAAGTAAGGACGGTTTCCATAGTAATTGTTGCGGTAATCATTAAACTCTTGGCTGGTGATGGTAAAATTGCTCAACCCACAGGCCGAGGCAAAGTTTCGGTACCGTCGGCGAAAGCGCCAGGTAGCCACCCCTGTCTTGCGATTGGTGATCCAGCGACCATACTTCTTTTTGCCTACATATTTGGCGTAAGCTGGTGGAGCAGCGACATCCTCGGTTTCCACTTCATCGTCTTCATCCAGATATTTTGAGGCAATTTCCATATCCAGATTATGGTAATACTTGATAAATTCGTCTTGACTGACGGGTAAAAAATCGGTAATGGTAACCTCCATTTTCCGAGGGCTATTGGCGTTGGTAATGATCTTGTATTTGTGGGAAAACTTGGCACTTTGGGTAGCATTTTCCGACCAATTTTGTACATCCATGTTATACAAAATCACCGACATTGGGAGTTTACTTTCAGGAGTTTTGTTA
>CALDJV010001214.1 GCA_937899305.1 uncultured Cytophagaceae bacterium | reverse complement strand
TTAGAAAAACTTTGTGGGTAATTTGATTTTCTTTTAGAAACAAATATTCTTCGACTTTGGGGCCGGAGTCAGCAACAGGGGCAGGAGTAGTTTGTGAAGGGGTATTAGCAGGAGCTTGCTCGATCACTCGATTGACTGCTTTCAAAAAACGCGGGAAAGCAATGGGTTTGAGCAAGTAATCTACAATACCAAACTCATAGCTCTCTAGAGCAAACTCTGAATAGGCCGTAGTCACAATTACCTTGGGAGGACTAGGCAACGTCTTCAGCATTTCGAGTCCGTTGAGTTCGGGCATGTGAATATCTAAAAACATGAGGTCTACTTCATGTTCATACAAAAAATTAATGGCTTCTACTGCGTTGAAACAACTGCCTACCACCTCCAAAGTATGCAGGCGATTCACATAGTTTTGAATCACTTTATGAGCCAAAGGTTCATCGTCAACAAGCAAGCATTTCAATTTCATAATGGAGGAGTTATCAGACCAAATTCAATTCCAGGTATACTTTAAAGGTATTGCTTTCCGTTTGTATTTTCAAATCATACTGTTTTTTATACAATAAATCCAGACGACGATGGGTATTGTCCAGTCCGGTTTTAGTGGATATTTTATGACTCTTTTTACTCGGAATGCTGTTTTCGGTGGTAAAAATTAACTTCCGATCTTCTATTTGTAAGCAAATATGAATAAAGCTCTCCTCTAGAGTGTCGATTCCGTGTTTGAAACTGTTCTCGATGAAAGTAATGAGCAACATAGGAGCTATTTTGGCTTGGTTTGCATCGCCCTCTATCAATAGTTGCACATCGGCTCGGTCGGTCAATCGTATTTTCTCCAGATCAATATAGTTTCGGATAAAATTGAGTTCGTCCTCAAGCAGTACCATTTCCTTTTTACTACTTTGGAGCTGATAACGCATCAATTCCGACAGTTTGAGAATCATATCTGAGGTTTCGGGCAGGTTGTCCAGGCTCAGCGCATAGATATTATTGAGAGAATTGAACAAAAAATGGGGGTTCAACTGTGCTTTGAGCAACTTCATTTCCATTTCTTGAATCAATATTTGGTTTTTGAGCTTTTTGGGAGTTTGAATAATACTTCGCTTCGCCAATAGAATGGTGAACCCCGCCAATAACACTATAGTATTGCCAAAAGCACCCATAATAAAAAATTGACGAGCGTTTAACACCTTGCCAAAAAGCTTTTTTTCTGGGCTAATCAAAACCGCCAACAAACTGACCGCTAGGCCCAGCAAAATCAAGAACAAAGCATATTTTATAAAATGACCTTTGTCGAAATAGCGCCTTACTAAAAATAAGTGATTAAAATATATAATGGCCAAAACACTCAGAGTATCTATGGCATTAATCAACATGATTTTATTTGTAATGGGCTTTTGCAACTGCATCATAATCAAATTGGCCAAGTATACAATTAGAAAAACCAATAAATCTGGCCAACCAAAATTATTTAGAAAGCTTTTGAGTCTTTTTTTGATGTTTGTCATATCATTTGTCACTCCAAATTGAGTTTTCCGGGTTTTAACCACTACAAAAAACCGAGAATTAATCCAATTAATCAACTAAACATGATCAACTGCATTGATCATTGGATGAACAACGTTGGTCATCGAGTAGCACGTACTAATCAACTTTTTTTTCAGAAAAGCTTGAGCTTGTGCATCTTTGTATCAAGTTAAATACTGAGTAACACAACAACCCATTTAAACCTATTGATAGATGAAAAACATAACTGCTTCCTCCCCCTCATTACTTGGTGTGATTTTGATTGTAGTGTTTACGTTGGGTATGTACCTGGCCGCCAATTTATACAGTGGTGGCTTGGCTGAGCACGAGGTCAACCCCGATTCTAAAAACTCTAAAGAATATTTGATCAAAAAAGTAGGTGCTGATACTGGCCAAAGTATCATTGAAAAGCAGAAAAATAAATTGTTGAAAAAAATTCCTCAAATATTTCAAAGAAACTAATACAAGCCCTGATTGGACATAAGGACATGAAAAGAAATCGACCAACAATTTTGGTGGGTACTCTAGTAGCCTTGTTGGTACTATGGGTGCTTTTTTGGGGAATAGGTTTACCTCAACTTGATCTATTGTTTTTGGGAGGCTTGTTTGTAGACATTGTCGCAGTAATTGGTTTGGTATTGTCAGCCAAGCATCTTTCCCGCAAGGATGAATAAAAAAACCGACCCTGTTGTCAGAGTCGGTCTAAAAAATATAATGATAAAAGTGGTTTTCCTACCTGGTAGGTATTATGCCAACCACCCTTCTACTTCTTCCAAAGAGGGGTTTTTCACTTCTTTGAGTTTCATCTTTTTGCGCATACCCGACACGTCTTGGTGTAGCTTGGTCGCTTTGACTACTTTGAGTTTCTCTATCTCAAAATAACCCAACTCCTGAATAATAGGGATGAGTTCTTCTCGAATACCAATGGCCTTGTAATCTTCTTCGGTCGCATATACCGGCTGTTTTTCGGGCTTCATTTGTGGGAAAAACAACACCTCTTGAATGGTAGGCGAGTTGGTCATAATCATCGACAAACGATCAATTCCAATTCCCAAGCCAGCCGTAGGCGGCATTCCGTATTCCAAAGCACGCAAGAAGTCTTCGTCCAAAGTCATGGCTTCGTCGTCTCCTCTTTTACCCAGATTTACCTGCTCCTCGAAACGCTCTCTTTGGTCCAGCGGATCGTTTAGCTCAGAAAAAGAGTTACAAATTTCCTTCCCGTTGGCAATTGCTTCGAAACGCTCTACCAAACCAGGCTCGGTACGATGTTTTTTAGCCAAAGGTGACATTTCTACCGGATAATCGGTAATGAAAGTAGGTTGAATGAGGAATGGCTCACACTTTTCGCCAAAAATCTCATCAATCAACTTTCCTTTAGCCATCGAATCGTCTACCTTGATTTCGAGCTTGTCACAAGTTGCTCTCAATTGGGCCTCGTCCATGCCAGACACGTCAATCCCGGTAAAGTGCTGAATAGCACCGTACATGGTGTAACGCTTCCAAGGACGCTGGAAATTGATGACGTGCTCTCCTACTTGCACTTCAGTGGTTCCGTGCAAGGCCAAAGCTACTTTCTCTACCATTTCTTCTACCAGGTTCATCATCCATTCGTAGTCTTTGTAGGCCACGTATAGCTCTATCTGAGTAAATTCGGGGTTATGAAAGCGGCTCATTCCCTCATTGCGAAAATCCTTAGAAAACTCATACACCCCATCATACCCTCCTACAATCAATCGCTTAAGGTACAATTCGTTGGCAATACGCAAATAAAGCGTCATGTCCAGTGTATTGTGATGGGTTTTGAATGGACGCGCTGCTGCTCCACCATACAATGGTTGCAAAATGGGGGTTTCTACCTCTAGGTACCCCTTCTCGTTGAGGTATTCCCGCATGGTATTCATCAGCTTGGTACGTTTAATGAAAGTATCCCTTACTTTTGGATTTACAATCAGGTCTACGTAGCGCTGACGATAACGCAGCTCAGGATCGGTAAAAGCATCGTATACCTTACCATCTTCATCAGTTTTGGGCTGAGGCAATGGTTTGATCGCCTTGGTAAGCAAGGTATATTCGGTTACCCAAATACTCAACTCTCCGGTTTGGGTTTTAAAGACATATCCTTTTACTCCCAGAATATCCCCCAAATCAATGAGTTTTTTGTACACATTGTTGTAGTAAGACTTGTCTTCACCAGGGCAAAGCTCATCCCGATTCATGTAAATTTGCACTCTTCCCTCCGGGTCTTGCAGCTCGGCAAATCCAGCTTTCCCCTGAATACGACGGCCCATCAATCGTCCCGCCACGGAAACCTGTTTGTACTTTCCCTCCTCTACCTTTTCACCTGCGTTCAAGTGAGCGCATTCGGTTTTTATTTCGGCACTGGTGGTATTTACTTCGTACAAATCAGCAGGGTAAGGGTCTATGCCCAGTTTGCGCAGCTCTTCCAGTTTAGCGATGCGCACCCGTTCCTGCTCAGGTCTCATGTTAAATTGCATTGAATTTATTAAAATTAAGATTATAAATAGCTATTAATCAATAACTTTAAACTTAAAGGCTACAAAAGTAGTTAAACCTAAG
>CALDJV010001213.1 GCA_937899305.1 uncultured Cytophagaceae bacterium | reverse complement strand
GTACCACAGAGGTTGACTGTTTTGAGTTTGGGAAAACGATTCAAATCAATCACATCAAACAAAGGGTTTTCTCGTAAATTTAAATTCTCTAAATCTTCTAGATAGTAAAATGATTTATTTAGATAATTGATTTCGTTTTTATACAACCTGAGGCTTCTGATTCTGCAATTTTCCGGAAAAACTATCCATTTAAATTTTGATTTGATAATATCTAAGCTTCTGAGATTGCTCAAATATTGTGGTATTACTACAGTATCAGTCAGATTGAGGTGAAGTAAACTTAAGGAAGTGAGACCAGTAAGTTTTGATAGATCGGGCAATGATTTAAGAGAGATTCTATCTAAACTAAGGGTATGAAGTGAGTCTAAGTGCTGTAGTTCTTGCAAAAACATATTTACTTTACTTACCGGAATCTTCATTAATCCTAATGATCTAATTCTAGGATTGAACCCATATTTGATATTTTCAGAGCATAAATGTTTGTCTTGAAAAACTTGACTACACAATTGATTCAATTTTTTGCTAATCTGTAAATCCTTTTTGTGAACAAGTGAACTATCTTCACGTATAATATAATCTCTCATATCCAACTTGAACCTACTTTGGGGAGACTTGTCTTCTTTGGGCCCACAATGGCTCAGGCCAAACAAAAGGGTCAAACTGTATAGAATGCTTTTGTTTATCATCACTGCTTCACCTTCTCATCATCTTCAAAAATCACCTCAATTTCATCAGGACAAAAATCAAACTTGATATGAGGGTATTGTTTTTTAATGCGTTCCCGAATATGCGGCCGGGTAGCGGTACCGCAAAGATCTACCATCTCCAGTTTAGGAAAACGATTCAGATCAATGACGTCATACAAGTTATTCTCTCTCAAAACCAAATGTCTTAATTCTTTCAAATGGTAATATGATTCGTTAAGATAGTTGATTTCGTTTTTAGATAGTGTTAGACTTCTTATTTGACAATCTTTTGGGAATAAAAGGTGTTTTACTTTTGAATTTATTAAGCCAAAATACCTCAGCTTTTTCACATATTGAGGAAGTTTGATGGTATCTTGCAAATTAACATGATCTAAATGTAAGGTAATTAGATTTTTATATTTTGAGAAATCGGGTAATTTTTCAAGAGGGGTTCTTGATACACTCAATGCCTGGAGAGTATCCAATTTTTGGGCCTGCTCTAAAAATAGGTCTATTTTATTTAATGGAATATGATTTAATTTTAAAGACCTGATACGAGGATTAATTTCAAACCTCACGCTCTCAAGACAAGAGCGTTTACCTTTGAAAACTTGGTGACAAAGACGGTTTAAATTATTACCAATTTTCAAGTCTTTTCGGTGGACAATCGAGCTATCTTCCCGTATGATATAATCTCTCATATCCAACTTGAACCTACTTTGGGGAGACTTGTCTTCTTTGGGCCCACAATGACTCAGGCCAAACAAAAGGGTCAAACTGTATAGAATGCTTTTTTTCATTATTTTAATATGATTTTACCTAACGAAGAATTGGCTTTGGCCTTGGTATTGCCAAAATGTTGTTCCAATGAATATTTATAGGTGTGATTAGGAGCAATGCGCGGATGTTGCAGCAAAAATTTGTGATAATTGGCCGATTGAATGAATTTTTGATCGAATACAAAATCTCGAAATACAATCTCTCTGGAGTCCTCTCCATTATAGGAGTCATGGTCTTGCCTGGTAGAGAGAATGGTCTTATGCTCCAATTCTTTATAAGTATATACTTCCTTGATATTGAGTGCCTTTTCCTTAGTCAAATCCTTGATCTCCTCATTATCTTGGGTGCTGATCCATACTTCATTATTTATTTTATTATTTTTCAATACGTATTGCCTCAAATAATTGGGCTGCAAGCGTTGCGTCAAGCTACCTGCTAAATCAAGTTGGTTGCCATCGGCCATCACTCCCCCATAATGATTCCAACGAGGGTTTAGCCTGCCATTTTTCCAGCTCAGTTCAGCGTTGTGCCCTACCCCGTGTACCAAACTATAGGCACTTACCCGGATGTGAGCAATGTGTACTTCCGCAGGATCTACCACTGTTTCTCTGAAACCTCCTGATATTTTGGCACCAACTTTAGCAGCTTTATATTGAGCAACCACTGCGGGGCTTTTACTTCTTTCGTAATGTATGGCAATCCGATTGTAACCATATGTCTGAAACACTGACGATTTCTCGGGGTTGTAATAATTCACCTTGAAACCCTGCCTCAAAGAGTCAGAAAACACACGATTTGCTTCGTATTCTTTGTGGGGGGAGTCCGTTTTGGGGTTGGCTAATCCGGCTATAGCATCAATCATATCCGAGGCGTCATTGGCACTGTGCCCTCCGATGAAAACCACCCCTTCCCGAAGGCCCAAAAGATCAAAACGAAAATCTTCGGGTTTTCCACTATACAAAGCACAACGGGTTTTTACCTTCAGGGTTTGAAAGTACTGATTGGCTTGAATGGTGATTTTTCGTAACTCTTCCTGGGTTTGAGCAGCACTCAGGCCTTTGAAATTTCCGGTGACATTCACTAGGTAAACCACATTATAACCTCCTTTGGTATTCACCTGTTTGGCATTTTTCAAAAATACCGTCACTACCTCTACGTGGTTTTTGAGGGCCTCATCTACCCCAAGTGCAAACAAAAAGTTACCTGTTTTGCGGTTGCCTTGTTGATACTCGAGCGCAATTTTGTTCATAGAAAACGCCAGATTTTTTACTTTTTGTCGGTAGGCATCATAGTATTCATCCTCCTCCAAAAACTCCATAAAAGCCTCATTGAACCCTGATCCAATGGCCAAACTTTTGGCAAACTTTGCGTAGAGTTTTTGCTTGTTGGTAATATTTCCAGCTTTGTCTTTCAAAAAATGATAAAAATAATATTTGGTAACACTCAAAATTGCTCCGTATTTGCCCAATTTGCTAGTCGAGTATACATCAGAAGAAAGCTCTAACTCTTCTTTTTGCGCTTTTTTGAGTTGTATTTCCGTCGCTTTATTGATTTTTTGGTAGTAATCATTGAGTCCTTGAGCAATCATTCTGGCCAGGGGAGTATCGGAAGGCTTCTCTTCACCAAAGATCTTATTAAACAAGCCCAAGCCAAAAATCTCTTTAATTTTGTCGTATTCCAATGCTCTTAGCCCGGATAGTTTTACGTAAAACTCAAATCCATTTTCTTGATTGAATTTACGAATCTTTGCATTTAAAACCTCCAAAATACGGCGATCTTTAAAGAAAAAACGCAGTCCTACTTCCGTAATCGGGTCAGTATCACTGAAGATATACCAGTTTTGGTGAACTAACCCCTTCGCCTTATTGGCTTGGTTGACCAAAATCAAAGAATCCAACTGTTGCACAGCTCTCTTTTTACGACGTTGATAATGCTCATTTTTAGGAGTAGCCTGCCCTTGATAAGCGACTACCAAAAAACAGATGGTGATTAACAATTTCAGTTTTTTCATATGCACTTAATCTTTTTCAAAAATAGCCTTTACCCTCGAGTCAATCATTTTGCGGATAAACTGCTTGAGTTGTCGCTCAATATCCGCAGTATCGTCTTTATTCTCGAGTTGTTCATATTGTTTATAAATCTCATTTACCTCCTGTTTGATTAATTCTACTAATGAGACAATGGCTTGATCATTGTTATATCGGACAATGACGACCAAGCCCAAGTAAAATTTTGAGAATTTCCCTAACCGAACCGATAGCTCCTCATTTGAATCATTGTATTGTTTAAAACCAGCATCTAAGCGTTCCAGCTTTCGTTGTTCTTCAGGCGAAACCTCCATTCTATCTAGTGAGTCTCCCTTGACAATGGCATTTGTGCTGACTTGGCCATCTCCAGTCCCATTACCCAGCTTGGGCAGTGGTTTTTTGTTGAGTTTTCTTGCAATGAGGTTGATTGCCTGTATTTTTGCATCTACTTTTTTTGCCTCTATTTTAGCCGTATCTTGCTTCTCTCTTCCAATCTCCTTCACCACCTTCAAAACCACCTTCGCAAATCCCACTACCTGCTTCACTTTCTTCTTCACGCTTCGATACAACTCCTCCGCCTTGGCGGCCAGCTCCAGGGCATCCCC
>CALDJV010001212.1 GCA_937899305.1 uncultured Cytophagaceae bacterium | reverse complement strand
TTACTTGGTAACTCCTTTTTTCTTGATCCCGTATTTCTTTTCTATTTCTATCGTACGATTTAGACCATCTTGCATCTCATTTTTGAGTTGCTTGGCTCTTAATTTGAGCGAATGTAGCCTTGTTTCTAGCTCTTTTTTCTTTATTTCTTTATCCATTGTGTCAAATATTATCTATTTTAAAGCTTAAATTTTCTAGTCTTATAAACCATAAGTTAGCAAATTCAGTAGCTTCCAATATTTCACCATAAATCAATTCAAGTGCTGTATCTAACAATTCTAAATCGGCCAACTCCATTGTTTCTTCATCTTGAAACTCAAGTTTTATAAGTGCTACGTCATACTCCAATTCTGTTTGTTTACGTAGTTTCTCACACAATAAACGAATCACCTCTTCTTTTTCTTCTTTGAGTCGCCGTAATTCATTCAGTTTTTCCAATTTGTTTGCTGGTTAAAGTATTGTAGGTAATCTACGTAAAAACAATGAGATAATCCAGCGTACGAATGACGCCAATGGAGCGAAACCATCGGCTTGGTTCGTACGCTGTAAAACTACGCTCCGTCGTTCTGGGAAGTCATGAGCTGCACCCAATCCAACAACATCCAATCATTGTTGGCCAAAGTGGCGGCATCTTCCAGCAAAACCAAGTAGTTTTCCAGGTGAGGCATATCATCGGGCGACTTTCGCTCCAGTAAATCTAAGGCTTCTTGCCCAAAAGCAATGGCATCTTCGAGGCGACGTTGAATACTATAATGTAGGTGATTGGTTAAAATTTTGATTTGAGCCGCATCAATTGAGGCAGGAGAAATTGGGATATTGCTCTCGAGGCATTGCTCACGACTCAAAAGTATTCCTTTGGGGTTGGAGGCTTTTTCTGTAATTTGCCCTTTATAAAGTATAAACCAATCTTAAAAATATGACTTTTTAAACATGAAAAACAGACTACTACATTTATTAGGGGTTGCCGGATTGTTGCTGACGTTGGCGAGCTGTGGCGGCGGAACTAAAGACAACAATGGGAATGACTCCACTCAAGCAAATGATTCTTCTCAAACAAGCAAAAATATGAATACTAATACCACAAGCAAAGATGTACACACCTTTGCCCAGGCTGACCAAGCAGTAATGACTGATTTGGCGCTGGACATCAAAGTAGATTTTGATAAAAAACAAATTGGGGGCAAAGCCACCATCACCATCAATAACCTGGGTAAAACCGATAAACTCTACCTGGACACCAAGGAACTCGCCATTGAAAAAGTCACCTTGGGAGACGACGAAAAGGAAACCAAATTTACCATCGGAGAAGCCAAGGAGCATATGGGCAAACCTTTGGTGGTTGACATTACCCCAGAGACCAAAAAGGTGAATGTATATTACCAAACCAGCCCCAAGGCAGAGGCTTTGCAGTGGCTCAACCCTCAGCAAACTGCCGGAAAAAAGCAGCCTTTCTTGTTTACCCAATCGCAAGCCATTTTGGCCCGTAGCTGGGTACCTTGTCAGGATAGCCCTGGTATTCGCTTTACCTACTCGGCCAAAGTAACGGTACCCAAAGACTTGATGGCGGTGATGAGTGCCGAAAATCCAGTTCAAAAGAACGATGAGGGAGTATACAACTTTAAAATGCCTCAGCCTATCCCGGCTTATTTATTGGCGCTTTCAGTGGGCGATTTGGTCTTTAGTAAAATTGGAGATCGCACCGGAATATACGCTGAACCCTCTATGCTGGAGAAGTCTACTTACGAGTTTGCCAATATGGAAAAGATGCTCGAGGCCGCCGAAAAAATCTATGGCAAATACGAATGGGGACGTTACGATGTCATTGTGTTGCCACCTAGTTTTCCGTTTGGCGGTATGGAAAACCCTCGACTGACTTTTGCCACTCCTACTATTTTGGCAGGCGACCGTTCATTGACTTCGCTGATTGCCCACGAGTTGGCTCATTCGTGGTCGGGCAACTTGGTGACCAACAAAACCTGGAACGACTTCTGGCTCAACGAAGGGTTTACCGTGTTTTTTGAACGCAAAATTATGGAAGCCATCCGAGGAGAATCTTACTCAGAAATGCTGGCCAAACTGGGGCAACAAGACCTGCAAAGCTCAATAAAAGGTTTGGATGAAAAAGATACCCACCTCAAGCTTGCCCTCAAAGATCGCAATCCAGACGATGGGGTAACTGATATAGCGTATGAAAAGGGTTATTTCTTCTTGCGAATGATTGCTGAAACAGTAGGCAAAGAAAAATTTGACAACTTCGTGAAAAACTACTTTGCCAAGTACAAGTTCCAATCGATGGATACTGAAGGATTTTTGGTTCACCTCAAGCAAGCCTTGCCCGAGGCAGCCAACTTAAATCTGGAGGAATGGGTTTATAAACCAGGGCTACCCTCAAATATGCCTAAAGTAACTTCTACCCGTTTCGAGAATGTAGACAAAATATACGCTGAGTGGGAAGGAGGCAAAAAAGCCAGCGAACTCGCCACCAAAGACTGGAGCACCCACGAATGGCTACACTTTTTGCGCAGACTGCCTGGTAAAGTAGACAAAGCCAAGCTGGAAGATCTGGATGCAGCTTTTAAGCTGACCGATTCGGGTAATTCTGAAATTGCTGCAGAATGGCTGAGCCGAGCAGTACCCAGTGCATACGAGAAAGCTTATCCGGCCTTAGAGAAGTTTTTGGTAAATGTAGGTCGTCGTAAGTTTTTGGTGCCTTTGTACAAGTCTATGCTTACTACCGAAGAAGGCAAAAAAATGGCCAAAGAGGTATACCAAAAGGCGCGCCCCAACTACCATTCAGTGAGTTATAACACATTGGATAAAATGATTAATTGATTATTCTATTGTTCCGCTGTGCTCATTGTTATATGGCTATATGGCTGCGCGAAGCGATGATTAATTGGTATCACTTTGTGCCATCGTTAGCGCAAGCTGGTGCTAGCAAAAATGAATAGCACATTAT
>CALDJV010001211.1 GCA_937899305.1 uncultured Cytophagaceae bacterium | reverse complement strand
GCAATCAAGTAATCCAATTTTTTGGAGATAGAAGAAACCACCTTTCCTCCATTGGCCTCAATTTTTTGTTTCAGCTCGTCTCGACTGAGGTGCTTGAAAGTACCCGATACCACAAAAGTTTTGTTATCAAGCTTATCACTGTCTTTTTGTTTTACCGGAGTGTTGTCTTCAAACTGCAAACCGTGGGCTTGCAAACGTTGAACAATGTCTACATTATCTTGGTCTTTGAAATGGGCAATCAAACTCTCCGCAATTCTGTCCCCAATGTCTTCTACGGCTACCAATTCTTCCTGACTGGCTTGCCGAATGGCATCCATTGTTTTGAAATGAGTCGTTAGTTTTTGGGCCACCGTTTTTCCTACAAAACGAATCCCCAAGCCGTACAGCACGCGGGCAAAAGCAATGCTTTTGGATTGTTTGAGGCCTTCGATCAAGTTGCGAGCCGATTTTTCACCAAAGCGATCCAAAGTCAATAATTGCTTGAGGGTAAGGTCATACAAATCAGCGACATCCTTTACCAACCCCTTTTCGTACAACTGGTTGATTGTTTCGCCGCCCATGCTGTCTATGTCCATGGCATTGCGTTGGATAAAATGTTCAATGCGGCCTTTGATCTGAGGAGGACAGGCTTTTTCGTTGGGGCAATAATGGTTGGCTTCTCCATCTTTGCGAATGAGCTTGGAGTTGCATTCGGGGCAATCATCGATAAACGCAATGACTTGGGCGTTAGCGCTTCGTTTACTGGTATCTACACTGGTTACTTTGGGGATAATTTCTCCTCCTTTTTCTACAAACACCGTATCTCCCTCGTGCAACTGCAGACGAGTCTCTATTTCATCGGCGTTGTGTAACGAAGCACGTTTTACCGTAGTTCCGGCCAAAAGCACGGGTTCTAGTTCGGCTACTGGGGTGACTGATCCCGTACGGCCTACCTGGTAAGTAATGGAATTGAGGCGAGTAGAAGCCGCTTCGGCTTTGTACTTATAAGCAATGGCCCAACGAGGGCTTTTAGAGGTAAATCCCAGCTGTTCTTGCAGATCAATATCATTGACCTTGATCACGGCCCCGTCGGTTTCTACTGGCAGGTTTTTGCGTTCGTTTTCCCAATAATTTACATACTCCATGACTTCATCTATCCCCGTACATTTTTTGTAAGTAGGCGATACATTAAATCCCCATTTTTCTATAGCCTTGATCGCATCCTCATGGGTTTTGAAGGAGAGCTTTTCGCCCAATAAAAAATACAAATACGCATCTAGCTTGCGTTTGGCTACTTCAGCTGAATCCTGAAGCTTCATGGTGCCCGAAGTAGTATTGCGAGGGTTGGCATAGGTGTCTTTGCCTTCTTTGGCGCGTTGGGCGTTGAGGGCTTCAAATACCTTATTGGGCATAAAAACCTCTCCTCTTACCTCAAAATCGGCCGGAAAATCGTCTCCTTGAATATCAGTTGGAATAGAAATAGGAATGGTTTTAATTGTTTTGGCATTCGCGGTTACATCATCGCCTTGCACTCCATCGCCTCGGGTAGCTGCCGTGACCAACTTGCCGTTTTCATAAGTAAGACTAATAGATACCCCATCAAACTTCATTTCACAGATGTATTCTATTTCTTGATCGTCTCCCAATAGCTTCTTCAAGCGTTTGTCAAAATCAAGCAACTCATCTTTAGAATAAGTATTTCCCAAAGAGAGCATCCGATAGCGGTGTTTTACGGTAGGAAAATCTTTGGTAATAGTGCCTCCTACTCGCTGACTGGGAGAATCGTCTTTTTTGAACTGGGGAAATTTGTCTTCCAATGCGATCAACTCTTCCAATAGTTTATCAAACTCATAATCAGATACCACTGAAGTATGCTTTTGATAATACATATAATTATAATGATGTAAGTCTTTCGATAATTTCTCGATGCGTGTTTGAGCCTCTTGATTAGTCATTTATGTAAAAAATTGATTGGTCAATAATTCAGTAAAAATACAGATTATCATGATAAAATTGTGGCTTATAAAGTGAAAAATTGTGAGAATTCATCTTTAATTTTAGAACCTTCTGCCCACGATTGTTCGTAGTTTATACGATAACCTTACCTACGATAGTAATAATAGGTAGAAGTTTATTCTTCAGCCAGATAATATTTTAAATTTGTGATTCAACTCTAAGTAATGCCTGATAACAATGGTTAAAAAAATTGCATTGACCCTATGCTTCATTTATCCTATCCTTTTTAGTACGATTACTTCCTGGGGGCAAATAATTCAAGACGATACCCTGGCGAAACAATATACGACACGAGCCTCCAAATTTGCGAGTGATTTAAGTAGCGATAGTGCGATTGTTTACTATCAAAAAGCAGCTGATATTTATAAAAAACAATCGCAATTAAAGCAGTATTACATATTACAGGCTAAAATAGCCCGGCAATACATGGTGCTCAGGAAATATGTGGAAGCAAAAAGGCTCATCTATCAACATATGATAAGTCTTACTACTTCATTTTCAATGATGCCTGAGGTTGAAAGTATGTATTATTATACCTTAGGGGATATTGCTTATTATGAAAACCGGTTTCGCGAAGCTTTAAAATTGGTTCAACAAGCCAAGGCGTATCACCGAGGTCTTGACATGCAATATTTCCTAAATCAGCTATTGATTATCAATAGCAAATCTTATCTGGCCTATTTTACTGAGGCACTCCAGATGATCGATGACTGCTTTCAACAGTTAAACCAATTACCTCAAAATAATCAAACCAGAGTTATAAAAGTAAGACTACTGATTGCTCAAGCCCGAACAAAGATATACCAACGAGCGTTTGATGAAGGCCTGGATATTTGTTATGCTGCGGAGCAACAGCTGAATAAATTGCCTAAAAAACCCCGGTATTTAAATTATCACACTATTGTGTTTTAAAACCACCCTAAAAAAATTTAGGGAAAGTTCATTGAATGTTTGTAAAA
>CALDJV010001210.1 GCA_937899305.1 uncultured Cytophagaceae bacterium | reverse complement strand
AGCGGCTTTTTTTGGTTCGTTTTTTTAGCTGAAGAAAAAAATGAACGGATGTTGATGATGAAGAGTCGTGATTTTATCTCAAAACCTGACTGATTGCTAAACCTATAAATTTATTCAAAATAAAAGATATTTTGAATAAAAAAATATGTGCGATTTTGAAATTCTGGATAAGGTTTTTCATCAACCTGACCAAAACCATTCAACATATGCGAATCCCTATTGTAGAAAGCAAGTACACCTCTATGTATTATGATGCAAACAAGCAGCTATTCGAACAATTTTGGTATACCGAAAGTGAACAGATGACTCCAGATGATTTTAAGCAGGTCCACTTAAGCTGGGTACAAAAACTAATCAAGCACCGCTATAATATCCACCGCGCTTTGTTAGACAATTACCACAATTTATTCCAAATGTCCAGCGAGCTTCAACAATGGCACGACCAACACATCCATCAAGTGGTACTGCAGCACCTCCCCGACGCCCCCAATCTAAAAGTAGCCATTGTAGCCAGCGAAGACTTTCTAACTCAACTAGGCATTGAACGTACTTTTCTCCAAAATCAAGCGCTCAACAGCAATGTATATTATTTTACCAATCTTCGCGAAGCCCAGGATTGGCTCATGCGACAGAAAGTCCCTAATGGTTGACCATTGATAAGGTGATTTTTAAAGTACTCAATAGAAATGGGCTTGTCAAAGGGTTGAAATATTTAAAACAAAAAACTGATAATCAGGCATTTAGACCCAGATACTTTCACTAAGAGTTTTCGGTAATGGGCACAATGTCCAGGATCTCTTCCATCTCCACTACCACACTAAAGCATTTGTGCATGCGGTATTTGTTGCATACAATTTGGGCATATTTGCGAGAGTGGAAAGGCCCCACCAAAAAGGCGTGCCCTCCGGCTACTTGGCTTTTGCGCAAGGTAGGCATGGTGCGCAAAATGGCTTCTTCTTGTTCTTTACTTTGAGGCACAATCGCAATGCTATATAACACCGTACTGGGGTCATCGTCTTCGTATTGTTTGATCAGCCCCATCAATTCCTCCAGTACCAACTCTTCTTCCTCCGAAATCACGCCATCAATCCGCACCAACATATTGAGCACATCGCCCAATTGAGATACCTGGTCAATCGGAGGCAAAGTAGTAAGGTATTCTACCATCGAGTCGCGTAGTTCGCTGAAAGTAATGGGGTTGTCCTGGCCATTTTGTCGGGTAAATTCTTCCCAGTCAAAGTGAATGTCCCAGGATTCGGCAAATTGTTGGATAAATTCTTTTTCACTTTCGTCCAATACTTCATCAATCATCGCCACCTTGCTCAAAATACCAATTACTTTGTGGGCCTGAGAAGGGCGAAAAAACGACTTGGCCAAATCTCCTGCCTCGAGGCGTTCCAGTTTAAGCGATTTCTTTACCAGTTTCCAAAAACCCACCTTGCGTTGCCCGGCAACCCATACACCGGCTCCAATAAAAATTTGAACCACTGCGGCAAACACCCAAAAAGAGGAATTGATGGCCCCTTGCCAATGTTGAGAAAAGGAAAAATTGATCACTAAAACGGTGCTGGTGAAAAAACCCATGAATTTACCCGTAATGGAGATACTCTCGGCTACTTTGCGCTCATGTTTCCGCTTCCAGAGTTTATTGAGGGTGAGGTAAACTTCCACAAAAGTAAAACCAAGAGAAGCATAGGCTACGAAGCTTATGACGTTTTTAAACGTTTCGAGCATAAATTTGGGGTGATTTGTAAGTTTACCTGAAAACAAAAGTAGACAAAACGCTTATAAAAAGCCAAAAAAAGAATTTTTAGTAGTTTCCAAGCATTTTCTTAGTCGGCCAGATCACGGAGATTCATTTTTATAGTCAAAACAGTTATTCAACGATCTGTTGGGGGGTGCCCAGTGGCAACTGAAATGAGAATCGGGTTCCCTTGCCGTTTTCAGTCATCACATCAATAGCAGTCTGGTGCGACTCTAAGGCTACTTTGCAGAAAGTAAGGTCAATGCCTGCAATGCCTTGGTCGGTAAATGTTCGGGCATCCAGCTCCATCAAAGGCTTGAATACCTTTTGAAACTCGTCGTAGAGAATGCTGCTGCCACTATCGCTCAGGATGAGTTCCATTCCTACGATTGGAGCGGTGCTACCCTCTTGAGGAATTGCTTTTCCAGAAATGGTTACCTGTCCTCCAGTAATGGTGTGTTGGATGGCTTTCCGAAATAGTTTTTCAATTACTCGGCTAATCAAACCTTTGTCAAAATCTCCCCAATACTGCGTCGGAATTTCATTGACCACTGTCACCCCTTTTTTGTTGGCTCTTTCCATCCAGGGATCAATTGTGGTTTGCACCATTTGGTGAAAGTTATAATCTCCTTTTTTAAGCTTAAGTTCTTTGTTTAAGTATTGCTGAATCACGAGCATCTCTTCGGCATATTTTTTCATTTGACTACCTGCTCCCTTGATGGCTACCAAGTCCTGACTACGCAACACCGTATCGAGGGGCTTTTTCAGGTCTTGAGCAATGGTTTCGGCCAATTGAACTTTAGATGCTTTGACTTCTCCTAACTTTTTATTCATTGCCAAAGACTGTTCGGTCAATTCTACCAACTCTTCTTTGCGTCCATCAATCTCCGACAAGTTTCGCTGAATGATGTATTTTTTATCCTGAATCTCATCAGCCTGAGAGGCGATGGTATCCTCAGCATCTTCCAGTTTGGTTTTAGTAACCTGTAACTCCTCATTTTTTTTAACCAGGCTTTGTTTCACCCGTTTGTCGCGTCGCGCATTGAAATATAGCTTGGCCGCTGAATAACCAGCTATGATCAAACCAGCCAAAGCCAAAAACAACAATACAATATTCCACCATTTACGACGGTTATTATCCGACTCCAGTTCATTGTTGATCCGCTGACGGTTGGTCGCCAATGCATGTTCAGATTTCAGGTCACGATCCAGTTTTTCGATGTCTGCGGCTTGGCCAATCACCTGTTTTCTCAACAACGTATTGTGTCTTTTGAGTCGATTCAACGCATTGTCTTTTCGAAGCAGTTCTTTTTGGACTGCGTGCAGTTTATTAGAGATGTCAGATGCGGCATTGTTACTCACTTCCGCCGATTTATTCAGGTTTTTGATGAATACATTTAATAAATCAGCTGTTTCGGCATTGTTAGATAAGCGAACTCCTTTTTCTGCGTAGTAGAGCGCCAATTTCATATTCCCTGACTTGGCATAAGTTTCGGCCATACCCAAGTAACTTCTAGGCGATGTTTTCAGGTTCAGATCTTTGCGGGCGGTTTCCTGTAGTTTATAATAATAAGTGAGGGTATTGTTGGGCAGGTTAATTTTCTTGGTACTCTGACAAATTGGGTGGTAATTTATAAATTTACATTATGGATAGTAAT
>CALDJV010001209.1 GCA_937899305.1 uncultured Cytophagaceae bacterium | reverse complement strand
ACTGTGCCAAAGTTCTGAAATGGGAAAGTAATTATTTTCTTATCCCTAAGTTGAACCCGGATGAGACCTCTTAATCGGATTCAAAAAATTTGGCAAACCGTATTTTTGGCCACTTGGCGTAAGGTAGAGCAAGACAAAGCGCCCACTCCAGCCAGTGGCTTCCACCGCGAAGTGGTGGGGATCTTTATGATTACAGCCATTTGCCTGGTGTTGGCAGAGTACACCAGCAGTTTCAAAGGATTGATGCGCTCGCTTGAAAATTGGTTTGGCAAAGCCACTACCCAGCCACTTTGGAATGCGTATCACCAACATACAAACCCACAATGGGTAAGTATGATGTACTGGGTTACCATCAACATCATCAGTTATTTGCTCCTGCCGTTGGCCTACATCAAATGGGGTTTGAAGAAAAAATTGTTGGAGTTTGGTTGGCGCCTACGTGCCACTCGGCAAGATTTGCTCTTGTATGCGAGTTGTTTTGCCTTTATGTTGCCCTTGGTAATGCTGGTGGCTACTTCCCAAATGTTTTTGTTGAAATACCCTTTCTATCAACCGCGAGTCCATTCCAATTGGTTGTACTATTTTTTGGTCTGGGAGGCCATGTACCTCATCCAGTTTATTGCAGTAGAGTTTTTCTTTAGAGGGTTTTTGCTGCATGGCATCAAAAAACAACTAGGGGCATATAGCATTTGGGTTGCAATGATTCCCTACTGTATGATTCACTTTCGAAAACCAATGCCCGAAACCCTAGGGGCCATTATTGCCGGATTGGTCCTGGCTACTTTTAGCCTCAAAAATAACTCGATTTGGTTAGGGGTTTTGCTTCATTACACGGTCGCCATTACAATGGACTTGTTGTCGTTATGGCATAAAGGGTTTATATAATCAAACAAAGCACTTCATTTGGTATTTTATGAAAAAGTTATTTTTGCCTACATTCCTTATTCAAGTAAGTCTGTTTTTAGTGTGTTTATCTAACCTCACTTATGGGCAACAGAGTCATTACTGGGCCAACCAATACGGAGCGCGTTCAAGTTTGATGAGCGGGGCGGTCATTGCGGGAGTAAACGACAATAGTGCAATATATTACAACCCTGCTGCAGTAGCGGGGTTGGAAAACACTATTTCCTTGAATGCCAACCTTTATCAGGGGAGTTGGTTCAATGTGAAAAATGGGCTGGGCAATGGGATTGACATCAATTCTTTCAGTTTTGATTTATACCCTCAGTTTGCTGGCGGGACCATCTCGTTTAAAAATTCAAAGTGGAAAGCAGGGTACATGTTGATGACTAGAGCCTATCATTTCTTAAAATTTGACGAACGTCACGAAAAATTCTTTGATGCCATTCCTAGTGTAGCAGGAGATGAAGAATTTATTGGGAGGGCAGATTATTTGAGCCGAGCCAATGAACAATGGGTAGGGTTTGCGTTGGCTTACCAGGTTTCAGAGAAGTTTTCTATTGGGTTGACTCAAATATTGGGGTATCGCTTTCAAAACTTCAGGGCGGTGGTCAGTGCCGAAGCGGTCACAACTGATTTTGATAATTTTTACACTGCAGTAGTGAGAGACGAATACGAAATGAGCCTGGATAATTTTAAAGCAGTGTGGAAACTAGGGTTTCAATGGAATTTGGATCCGGTCAAGTTAGGACTTACGATTACCTCTCCTTCAGTCAATATCAACCCGTTTAATTTAGGCACTGGCCGCGCCCGACGAGAATCATCAGTGGCCAACCTCAACCGAGGTTTGCCCGACGACCTTGCCTATGAAAATTTTTTAGCTACTGACAAACAAGATAACATTCCTAGTTTATACAAATATCCGCTGTCTATTGGGTTGGGAGTTGAATATCAAGCAGCAAAGACAAAATGGGCGTTTGCCGCCGAATATTTCGCTGAAATTGAAGAATATAAAGTATTATCTCCACAGTCGCGCCCAGTAGTACGACCCAGTAATGTGCTTGAAGATCCGACTACGGCCGATTTTTTGACTTTTGGTACCCAATCCATTTCGGTGATCAACCTTGCCTTGGGGATGGAGCATCAAATCAACTCAAAATGGTCGATATTGGCCGGGGTGCGTACCGATGTCAATACTTATGATGTGATTCCCGAAAATGTGGCTGATGATGTTTCTTACTGGGACTTGTTTCACCTATCGGCTGGAGCTACTTTTCATAAAAAACAAAGTGATATTACAGTGGGATTGAGTTATTATTTGGGGGAATCGTTTAGTGATACGCAAATTCTGAATTTTGACGCTCCATTGGATCGTAATTACCTGCGAGGTGCTGTAAACCAGACCGCAACTACAACTACTGGAGGGATTAGTTTGATCATTGGATACACCCATTATTTGAATCCGCGAAACAAATAAGGGAGAATGAGAGTTTATAATGTTTAGTTAAATCAGAAAAAATTTTTAGGATGGTCTAAAAATTAGATTTACCTTTGTGCAAACTCTTTAGAATAATTGCAAGTAATAAACATTCATGGATTGGAGTGATAGTAATATTTGGTTTGCTTTTGGGTTGACCCTTTTCGCGGGGTTGTCTACTGGCATCGGGAGCGCAATGGCGTTTTTCTCAAAAACAACCAACACCAAGTTTTTATCAATAGCACTTGGGTTTTCGGCTGGGGTGATGATTTACGTTTCTTTTGTTGAGATTTTTGTAAAAGCAAAGGATGCTCTGGTGAAGTCATTGGGTGATAAAGTAGGTTACGAAGTCACTGTATTGGCATTTTTTGGCGGCATTATGCTGATCGCTCTGATAGATAAAATTATTCCTTATTTTGAAAACCCCCACGAACATATCAAAGTAGAAGACATCGAGGACAAGGAAAAGGATGAGGAATATCAGGATCGTAAAAGTTTATATAAGGTAGGAATATTTACCGCGTTGGCCATTGCCATTCACAATTTTCCTGAGGGGTTGGCGACTTTTGTAGGAGCTCTGAAAGATCCTCAGCTGGGAATTCCCATTGCAGTTGCCATCGCCATTCACAACATTCCTGAGGGCATTGCCGTGTCGGTACCCATTTACTATGCTACCCACGATAAGAAAAAGGCTTTCCGTTATTCTTTTCTTTCTGGTATTGCCGAACCAATCGGAGCCATTGTAGGCTATTTTTTGTTGGCTTCAGTTTTCAACGATGTCACTTTTGGGGTGCTCTTTGCCGGAGTGGCTGGTATCATGGTGTTTATTTCGTTGGATGAACTGCTACCCGCGGCCCGAGAATATGGTGAGCATCATCTGGCCATTTATGGGATGATTGGCGGAATGATGGTCATGGCGCTGAGCTTGATTTTATTTGTTTAGTCAGTAGTTCTTTAGTCCACGGTCAACAGTCGATAGTCCACAGTAGCGCAAAGCGGTACAAATGAATCATCATCTCGTGCAAC
>CALDJV010001208.1 GCA_937899305.1 uncultured Cytophagaceae bacterium | reverse complement strand
TTTAACTTTGCGCTTGTTTTAAACTAATAATCAGTTGAAAATACATAAATAAATCTCTTCTCACCTCTTCATATACATTAATGCATATTAATTGATTTTTTGGAGAAAACATAATAATACTTTAAACTTTATAAATTACTCTCATCTATGAAGGTAGTTATACCGGTTGCTGGCATTGGAGCTAAACTTCGCCCCCACACACATACCCAACCTAAAACTCTGGTACCCATTGCTGGTAAACCCATGCTGGCTCATATTGTAGACCAGTTGATAGAGGGAGGGTTAAAAGAATTTATTTTTGTTTTGGGATACTTAGGAGACAAGATAGAGTCTTTTCTCATCAATGAGTACAGAGGCAAAATAGACATGCACTTTGTAGTACAAGAACCCCGAGAAGGTTCTGCACATGCGATCTGGGTAAGCCGTAAATACATTCAGGAAGAAAAGGAAATATTGATTGTTTTGGGAGATACCATTGCCAATGTAAATCTCGATAAAATATTTACTTCGGAGCATACCATTGTAGGGGTAAAAAAGGTAAGCAATCCCCTTAACTTTGGTATTGTAGAGAAAGGCAGAGATGGGTACATCAAACGATTGGTCGAGAAACCTCGTATCCCCAAGTCTAATTTGGCCCTGGTAGGTATTTATAAGATTACCAACACCCAAAAATTACTGAATGCCATTGAGTACTTGATTCAAAATAATATCCGCACCAATAATGAGTTTCATTTGACTGATGCATTGATGCAAATGATTCAACAAAATGAGGTCATTGCGACCATTCAGGTGGATAATTGGTTTGATTTTGGCAAAAAGGAAACCCTGCTGGAAGCCAACGCTATTTTATTGAACCTCAGTGAATACAAAAATAAAAAGTATACGTCGTTTCCCAAGACCATTATTATTCCCCCGGTGAGCATAGGTCAAAACTGCGAGATTCACAATTCTATCATTGGCCCCAATGTAGCCATTGGCGACAATACCATTATGGAAAACACCATTGTGAAAAACTCTATTATTGGTTCTTTCAGCGAATTAAAAGATGTCATCCTCGAAAGCTCAATCATTGGCAACGATACTTCACTGAAAGGTTTGAATCAAAGTTTAAATATTGGCGACAACGCCGAAATTCATTTAGGAATTCACCATTAAGCTATTTTTTAATCACAATGAATACGACTTCATCGTCATTGGTTTGGTACTCAAAATAATAATCAATGATTTGGGCTTGGCAGGTAATCAAAAAATGGAAGATGAAATCACTCACTTCCTTTTTTGAGATCAGCTCTAGATCAAACTTACTCAAATCTACCCAACGGTAAGATATTCCAAAGCGGGCTAAAAGACGATTGATTTGGTGCATTAACCGCCCCCATCGGGTATTTTTGTAATCATTTATGAGTTGGAATGTTTGCTGTACTCGAATCTGCTGACCAGGTTCCAATTGGTGAAACAAATGCATAAATTTCACGAAGGACAACTCCTTGGGAAAACTAAATTCAAAAGCGCACTCCTCTTTTTTACTTTGTTTTTGAATCTTTGCCAACAAAGCAGGACGATGATTAGTCGTAACCAACAAATGAGATGAAGGAGTGGATACAGTGTTTTCGGGATTCAATTTCTTGGAGTCCAATTGCTCTTCAAAATACTGATGCATTTGCTCGTACCATCCTTTGGGTAGTTGCAGTTGAGATTTAGGATGCCATTGGTGGTAAATCATTACCTCATCTATAAAACCTTGAGAAAGCGTTCCTGAGGCCTCTAGTCTTTTCACAAAATCGATGTCTTCTAATCCCCAAATCTGGTAGTAGTCATTGTATCCCCCCGCTTTTAAAAAATCGGACTTGGTGAAACCCAATACGCCAAAATTTGTGGTGTCACTCGTTTTCTCTAGCTTTTGTTGAGGTTGATAATTGTTGGAGAACAGTTTAGAATACTGGTGGAAGCCTTTGGGTAAATAGTAATAATAAAAACGGGTATAATAGCCACTGGAAAACGCTCGTGCGGCTTTTTTGATAAAACCAGGCTCAAAAATGAGATCAATATCAAGGGTAATGATATGATCGGTATTTGTTTGGTCTACCCCCAGATTCAACGCCCGAGAACGGTTCCAAAACCACCCTCGAGTATCAGTATAAATATATCGGGCAAATGCATATTGATTTACCAGGTCTTCTACTTCTTTTTGATACTTGGGTTGACTGCCATAATCCACAAAAACTAATTCAAAACATTGTTCAGTTTGGTTTTGTAAAGAATCCAAAAAAAACTTTACGCGTGGTATTTCACGATCGCGATATACCACTACTAACGAAAAAACAGGTTTGTCTTGAGGTAGCAATACAGTTGGAAGTTAACGCTTTGACAGTTTAATGTATTGTTGGCAGGTACTTTTGAAGGTGTCTATATCTATTTGATGCCCCAAATGTTCATGAAGATCAATCGAGTAATGTTCAGATTGATCGTTTTTTTGTAGGTAATCAATCGTAGACTGGGGCGGAATGACATTGTCTTGCTGGCCTAAAATAATCTGGTACTTTTTCTCGTATTTCTGTGATGCTTCTACTGGGATAATCTGTTGCATCACTGACTGAAAAGCCAGGGCTGGATTGTACAACAATGCATCACAATTTAGATGTTTGGACAACCAATACCCCATAAATCCGCCCGCGGAACTCCCCACAATAAAATCAATTTTTTGGCGAATGGCTTCAGGTAACAATTCACTAAAAACAGTGTTGCTTTTGCGATAGTACAATTGTGGTGCCCACACGTTGGTGGCCAAGGATTCTAAGATGGCTACTTTGTCGGGGCGAGGGCTGCTACCCAGTCCATGTAAATAGAGTAAATTCATATTATTTTATAGATTACCGTCCCAATGCCACCAAAAGGCCAATGGAAGCGCTATTAAAATGAGCGTAACCCAAAAACTTATCCAATGTAGTTTTTGCGCCAACTGAGGATGAAGATCACCTAAACGCGCTTTGAAGAGCTGGAGCAATACCAAACAAATGAGCGATGCCGCCAGGGTATAATAACCACCAAAAAAGATATAGCCTACAAAATAGTACTTGGCCCAAAAAATATCATATAAACAATTGTGAGAAGGTAAGCCATAAATGTACTTGACAAAAAAGTATTTCAAACTAAATATGGCACTCGTGATAAATATTCCGCCTGTGAGTAGTTTTAGCCAAGAAAAACGTTGAAAGAAAAACAATAACAACAGCAATGCACTACCACTCACCCCAAATAACACCAACCAACCTGTAGTAAAACGGGAAGCAAACAAACTGAAGTACCCTTCGGCTCCTGACGCTACAAATTTAACACTACAGCAGGTCGCAATGACATCAGGCTCTATATTGTAAAAAAACAGCACCATCCATACCAAATCCAAAGCGA
>CALDJV010001207.1 GCA_937899305.1 uncultured Cytophagaceae bacterium | reverse complement strand
ATGTATAGCTGAGGCAGGAGGATAATTTGGATAAACAGGGTCACAAACGACTAAGTAGCATAAAAATTGCCCAAAATTTTACATAGCCATATAAATTACTAGTTTTGTTTGATTGATAAGTTCAAGCGACTTATTACGATAAGAAACATTTTTCAAAACTTTGATCATAATGAACGATAACGACGAATTGCTTTTTGCTGATGATGAAGACAATCTGTTTGCCGGTGAAGATGGCGATAGTTTGTTTGCCGAGGAGGAAGGGGCTGGTGACGATGCTGAATCTAGCAGTGAAGAAGCCTGGAAGGTAATGATTGTAGACGATGAAGAAGAGATACACACCGTTACTCGGTTTGCGTTAAGTGATTATGAGTACAAAGGAAGGCAGCTAGAGTTTTTGGATGCTTACAGCGGGACCGAAGCGCAGCAAATGCTGACGGAGCACGACGATGTAGCAGTGATACTACTGGACGTAGTGATGGAAACCAGTGATGCCGGACTACAAACTGTAAAGCACATCCGAGAGGTATTAAACAATCATTTTGTGCGCATCATTTTGCGTACTGGCCAACCAGGACAAGCACCCGAAGAAAGTGTAATTACTGATTACGATATCAACGATTATAAAAATAAAACTGAACTCACCGACAAAAGGCTGTTTACGACCATTACTACCGGGCTACGTTCTTATGCAGACATTATGGCCATTGAACACTTTCGCCAAAACCTGGAGAAAATGGTAGATGAACGTACTTTGACCATTCAGCAACAATCTAAAGAGTTAGAAGGGCAAAATATTAAAATATTGGGGAGTATCAATGCGGCGAGTCGTATTCAATCGGCGATGTTGCCTCAATTAGACCGTATCAACACTACTTTTCCAGATTCATTTGTATTGTTTCGCCCCCGAGACATTGTTAGTGGCGACTTTTATTGGTTTTCCGAAACAGCTGGACGTATTTTTATTGCGGCCATTGACTGTACTGGACACGGCGTTCCAGGAGCATTTATGTCTATGTTGGGAGATGCTTTGCTCAATCAAATTGTGAACATCGATGAAGTTACTTCGCCCGACCGGGTGTTGAATAGACTACACAAAGGCGTACGCAAAGCATTGAAACAAGAGTCTACCGGAAACCAGGACGGAATGGATATGGCATTTTGTATGTATGATCGTCAAGCCGGAATCTTGGAGTTTGCTGGAGCCAAAAATCCTTTGATTTATGTGCAAAATGGTGAAATCCATAAGGTAAAAGGAGATAAAATGCCGATTGGTGGGGTGAGAAGCAAAGAAGAGGAACGTACATTTACCCGCCAAGTAGTAAAGATTGATCAACCTACTATGTGCTATATGTTTTCGGATGGGTATCCCGACCAGTTTGGGGGACCACATAATCGTAAGTTTATGTCCAAAAATTTACGCAATCTCTTGCTTGAAATTTATCAAAAACCTTTTGACGAACAACAACAAATTTTGGAAAATCGCCTGGATGCCTGGATGCAGACAAATGAAGATTCAGAGGTAGCATATCGCCAAATGGATGATATTTTGGTGATGGGCTTCAAGATTGGTTAGTGAGATTGAGACTTTATTTTATAAAAATATATAAAAAGCGTCGGAGTTGATTCTCCGACGCTTTTGTATTAAAGGATTCTTAGAATCCATAACTCAACGAAAGCTTCAGCCTTTCGGTAGGTCGAAATTCATCTTTTTTGGTATTCATTAAATAGGCCGCATCCAACGAAAATTGTTTGAGTTTGGCACCAACTCCCACCGTCACATAAGACCGATTTCCTTTGTTTTGGTGCTCATAATGGTATCCAGCTCTTAAACTAAACCGATTTTTCCATTGGTACTCCAGACCAGTAGCCCATATAATTTCCTGCATTTCTTCCGACAAGCCATCAGGGGCATCTCCAAAGGACTCTATAGCACCCCTAAGCATTGGTTTTTCATGAGGAAAAGGCCCACTTGCTCGAAATGTTTGGTCATCGATGACAGGTGGAGTAGGCACCATCAACTTACTGATGTCGACTATCCAAGTAACCTTGCTGTTAGGGGATAGTTGAGTAGAAAGCGCGGAACCGAACCGTAAAGTAATAGGGATGAAGTTGTCAAAATTGTTGGTGGTATGGGTTGTTTTCGGTCCCAAGTTTACGATACTCAACCCCAAATTCCATTGAGTGACCCGCCCAGCTATTGTAAAGGCTTTTTGATGAAAAACGCCCACATCAAAGGCAAACGACGTAGCATTGGGCCCAAGAGGTATGCTAGGAATGCTCACCGCATTTTTGTTGGATCTGGCATACATCAGTCTTCCAGTGAACCCCAACCCCCAATTTTTACCCAGTTTCCTGGAATAAGCCAAGCTATAAAAGAGATCGGTAAGACGAAAACTATTGATAGCAGGCGGCACGAAAAACTCGAACTTTCCGTAACTAAAATAACGAACACTCAGGCTGAGGGCTTGTTTGTCCGATAATTTGTAATAACTCGCCAAACTAGTTTGGTTGGTGTTGTTGCTGAATCCCTGCTGCCAAGTAGTATGACTCAGCGCAACTCCAAATCGATTTTCGTTGAAGACAATCTTGCCTGGATTCCAAAATATGGCATTGGCAGTAGGGGCAATGGCGGTTCCAGCATTGCCCAAACCTGCGGTTCGAGCATCTGGGTTGAACCCCAAAGTAGTAAATGAAGTGTACAAGGATCGATATCTGTTCTGAGCTTGTGTCGATGCTGTAAAACAGAAAGTAAAGCAACCCAATAGTGCAAAGTAATGCAACTTGTTCATGTGATTGTTGGTTTTAGTTTTTAGCGATAGAGCGACTTGATCAGAATCGCTCATTGTTAGATAGTTGCGCAACTTGAAACCGAATACTAGGCAGGGTAGAAAAAAGTGGAGAAATAGGACATAAAAAAAGCTGCCCAAAGGATTGAGCAACTTGAAATTTTTTTGAGAAATTGGTCTGATAATGAGTTTGTTAGCATAAAATAATGCCAACCCAATTTTAGGTTATATTGAAAGAGAGTTTAATACCAGCAGTGACCATATCTACCCCAATAATGGCAAGTATCAAACCCATTAATTTTCCGATTACTGCGATCAGGTTTGCTCCTAATCGCTTCACAATCAGGTCGCTTAATGCAAAGCTCAAATAAGTCAGAAAAGCCATCAATCCAAATACACCTATCACAATTCCAATATGGACGAAACTGGCGTGGGTCACGTGATTCATGGCGGTAACAATGGTACCCGGCCCAGCCAGAATAGGGATGGCCAATGGAGATACCGCAATGTTGTTGGCGTCAGGCGCACTATTGCTATCGTGTACCTTAGATTTTTGAGACATCAACATCTCAAAGCCTACATAAAAAATAAGCAATCCTCCGGTGATTTTAAAAGCAGGGATGGTGATTCCAAATAATTCAAAAATATACTTGCCCGCCACCACAAAAGCAGTAACGATGATAAATGCGATGAATGAAGCATTTTTAGCAATTTTCTTCTTAGTTTTTGAGTCCTGGCCTTCTACCAAACCCAAAAAAACAGGCGTATTTGCAACTGGATTCATAATTGCGAAAAAGCCCATAAACACACTTAAAGAATATGTTAATAAACCGTCCATATGAATTGATAAAATGAAGTTTTGGTATTTGCAATATATTGATGACGAATGGATTATTCTAAAATCTTCAGTCTTAGGCCCGCGAAGGTAGCGTTTTTTATGTAGGGAGGAGGGAATAATGAAAATAAAATTAATTGTATAGCTTGGCTATGAGTAAGAAAAATAACAGAGTAGCAGTTCTGGTAGTAGAGAACTGAACCTATGGCGAACGCTATGAAGCTAAAACAGAAGAGCTATTGCGTTAAAACCGTCAAGAACAATTTTAACGGTTCTCAACGGTTTTTTTGGATGTGAACATTCCTGGTGACAGGGATCAGCTATTTTTTTACCTGATAAGGCAACGATAAATTGCCACTAGCCACACTATATACTGCATAAACCCCAAGCATAGGCTTGTCTTTTTTGCTGGTGTTTACCTGCATATAGCAAGCTACCGCATCAAATTTAAAGTTCATCTGGTTATTCATTCGGTAGTTAGGTACTACAACCTTTATTGTGTTTTTATGAGTAATTACTTGAAAACCAGGGCTGTCCATATACATAGGCATTCCAGGATTGGTAGGAGGTAACTTTACCGAAGTATCACCTTTTTTGAATTGTTTGACTGCCAGCCCGCCTTTTACGCGTTTGTCTTTGGTAAGTACTACCCAATGTGGGTGCCAAACAATGCCATCATTATCAAATTTTTGGTCACGGTTTTCGTCCCATAAAGGAGTATCATCAAAATCGGGGTGTGAAGTGAGTGCCAGTGCTACTATTCCAGAAGTATTGTTAAACCCTACATCACTGGGCTTGAGGGTAGTCGGGAATACATATCCCAACACTGGAGCACCATCTAACTGCCCGGCTGGCTTGGGTTGAGTAGCCCCGGCATCGCCTTTTACTTTGATCTCCCAAATCATCGCCTGAGTTTCCTTATGGTGTTTTACCTGTACTTTACGAATCATAAAATCATCGTTTTGGTAAGTACCTTGTTGGGCAATGGTGAATTGGCTAAATGCCAATGCGCAACTTAGAAAAACAGAGAAAAAAACGGTTTTTATTATTACTTTCATAAATATGATTTTTAAGTTAGGAGTACTAACTATATGAGTTAAAAAAATAGATTAAAATTTTGACTTCAAGCCTGAATCAGACCAGATAAGTGTGATCTGATGACCTAAGGCGTTGAGTGCAAGTGGTTGGCCAGCAAGTCTGAAAGCCAAGTGTCTATCAATTCTGGTGATTGTTGACCAAACTTCAAATGGATAATTTCGCATTGTTGGTTGTATATTACCAAGGTAGGGGTGCCAGGTAGTTGGTTTAAACTAAAGGTATGCGATATTTGAGGAAAACGTTCGTAATGAGCAATTAGCCTTTGTCTGAAATTGGCCTGTGCTTCGGGAGTTGTAGTATTGATTGATGGAGTGAGTTTTTGTTGGATAATATCCAGGTTGAAATCACTAAGAAACTGTTTAGGTGAACTCTGTTGGTCAAAAAATACGGGGAAGAGCACCTTTTGGGGATATTGGTTTATGCCTTTTCCAGTAAAGTATTTTTTGGTTTCTCCCGTCATGCCTTGTGTTTCGATCAATAAACGGGTATTGGCCAAGGTATTTTTGTCAAAGTCCTCAAATGCGGTAGATATCCCTAAAATACCAATGTCTTGTTGGTATTTTTCGTATAACGTATTCAACATCGGAATACCATAAATGAAACATCCAGGGCAATTGACCTGAAATACAAAAGCCAAGTTGATTGCTTTTGGAGTATACTCTCCTTGAACTTTTTCACCAATACTTAAATGAAAATGATGAGCTAAATTCGTATTCATTGCTTGTTTATTTTTTATATTGCAAATATAGTAAGGATTCCTAACTATAAAAATTCTTAACTCATTATTGTTCTGCCCTTGGCGCTATAATAGCATTGGACCAATGCTTTTTCCATAAGCCAGATTTTATGCTTTTAACTTTCTCTTTTGAAACACGGATCGTACTGATCAGACGGATTTTCGCCGATCATTGGTGAAAATCCGTGTTACCGGAGGTGATCAGTGTTTTTTTAGCACCGATAAGCAAGCTTTCACGGATCAAAAACGGATAAAATCAGTGCATATCGGTGTCATCAGTTGAATCCGTGTTCCAATTATTTTGATTGAAATACTAAGGAAACAGCATTGGACCATTGACTATCGACTAAATAAAACTACTGACTACGAACTCCCAACTAAAGAAACTATGGACTATGGACCATTGACTATCGACTAAACAAAACTACGAACTCCGAACTACTAACTACCAACTAAGAATTACTCCTGCCTTTTTTGTTTCCTAAGTGAAATCAACAGCACTCCTCCCAATACCAATCCAGTGCCAATCAATTGAGCTACCGAAAGTGTTTCATTTAAAAATACGTAAGCCATAACAATGGTGGCAATGGGGCCTACACTGGCAACGATGGATGCGTCACTGGCTCCAATGCGTTTGATGCCCGCCGATATGAGAAATGCGGGTATCACCGTAGCTACAATGGCCATTCCGATGCTCAAAGAATACACCTCAGCCGGATAATGTAACAGACTTGTCGAATTATTGATCAAATAATGAGTCAATATGCCCAAAGCAGCAAAAGTCATCGCATAACAAGTAAAACGAATGGCGCCTACCTTTGGAATTAACTTTTCGCTCCCAATCATATAAATGGCGTAAAATACAGCACAGCAAAATACCAGAAAAGCACCCAATACAAAGTTTTTTTGTTTGGTCATATCCAGGTTTCCAGCAAACACCACTATAATGCCTACATAAGTAAACCCAAGGGCAATGAATTGGGCTTGGGTGATTTTTTTTCGGTAAATGGTAGCCGAAATGAGGACAACAATGGTAGGGTAGACAAACAAAATGAGTCGTTCCAGACTAGCCGTAATGTATTGGAGCCCCATAAAATCGAACAAGGCAGCCACATAATAACTGATGAGGCCCATCGCTCCTACCGCCAATATTTCTTTAGTAGTCAAACGAGGCGCTTTTTGGCGACGCCCTGAGATGTAGCCAATAATGAGGAAAAAAGGCAAAGCAAGTAACATACGCAGGGCCACCAAAGACACCGAATCTATAGAGTATTGGTAAGCTAGTTTTATAAAAATGGCTTTGCTGGAATGGGTAATGGCACCAAAAAAAACCATCAAGGCCCCAATAAATTTATAAGGATTGAATGAAGTCGCCCCAGATTTGGTTTTTCCAGGTAACGCAACTGAATGGTGTGTCATTGGTATGGTGTTTAAATTTTGAAAGTAGCCCAAGCTACTCCTGACTTGATATTTGTAAAACCTGATCTGCTTGTATGAACAAAATATTATATGGTTTTGTTCCTAGTATGAGTTTGATTAGAGATTTATTGCAAAATATTATTTGGTAAATCCTGAATGGAAAACATTTTCAGTTTTGCTGTAATACGCTTTGTGTTTACGAACAAAAAGAGGATGAAGGTGCCTAAATTATCTGTAGTTGACTTTTTAGGGTTAAATTAGAGTGTTCAATAATGTGATTCCAATAGATTTAACATCATTGAGTATAAGCGGTAAATTATCCACGTTGCGAGTGTAGAAAAAACGCTGGGAAAAACACATAAGGGATCACTTTTTTTATTGAGTAATGATCTATTATCAAATATAAATTGCAGTGGCTATGCTACTTGATTCGTTATGGAATGAAGCCATTGAATGCTTGAAATACAGCATATCTTATGTTAGAAATTAGTTCAAATGATATTTTTTGGGATGGAAGCTTACATACGCAATTCATTTGCTAGATTATCTTTACGCTAATTGTCCGAATGTATGCGATATGCGTTATATTTGAGGGAAGAATTGATAACTTGAACCATTACTTTACTAGTGAGTTCATACTTTAAAAAATACAATGCGACATAAAAACTGGTTGAGCCCTTTATTTTTCGTACTGCTGCTACATGGTTTTTCGGTTCAGGGTCAGGATACTTTACTGACTTTGAATGAATTAGAAGAAAAGGAATTGTATACCAATATGCCCGATGCGGTACACGAATCGTTCAATGTGTATCTATTGAGTTTAAAAAATAGAGGACTAAAAGCGTGCCCCAAGGACATCTCAAAGCTCAAGAAACTCCAAATGCTCGATTTGGGCCTCAATCCGATCGATACTCTTCCCCCTTGTATTGGTAGCCTTAAATTTTTGCAAATTCTAGATTTATGGGGTGACAAAATCACCCACTTACCCGATACCATTGGGAGCCTGAAGCATCTTAAGTTCTTATACATGGACTACAACCAATTGGCCGAATTGCCCAAAACCATCAAAAATCTTAAACAGCTCCAGGTCATTGATTTAGAGGGAAATAAACTCATCAAAATACCTGCCGAAATAGGAGAGCTCAGCGAGCTTAAGGTATTAGACCTGGAACAAAACGGGATTACCGAAATACCTGGGCAAATAAGTAACCTGACCAAATTAGAGGTGTTGGATTTGGACAGTAATCAAATCACTAAAATTCCATATTCGGTAGGAGGGTTATACAATCTCAAATACCTTTATTTACGAGACAACCTCATTGACAGCCTTCCCCCCGAATTAAAAAACTTGACCAAACTAGAGTATTTGTATTTAAAAAATAATCGCCTTGACAGTAATTTTGCCAAAACTGAGTTTTTGGGACATATGAAGCGTCTCAAAATACTAGACTTAAGTGGAAATAAATTGACCAAATTACCCAATGATATTGCTCAAATTGAGGCTTTAAAAACCTTAAAGTTAGGTCAAAATGAATTGGAGTCGTTGCCCGAGAATATTGGAGATTTGCAAAATCTGGAGGAGCTTGATTTAAGAGGAAACCAATTGAATACATTGCCTGTTTCGATCTTGAAATTGTCTAAACTTAAAAAATTGGTTTTACGAGACAATAACCTTACTCGCCTGCCCCAAGGCATTACCCAAATGAAAAACCTACGTGAATTAGATTTAAGAGGTAACTTTCCGGCACCTTCCAAGGAGTCTGAATCAGAAACAGGTTACGATATTGCCAAAGAGAAGGCTAAAATCAAAAAATGGTTGCCCAATACCCGCATTAGATTTTAAGATTTAACTTCTTGAATAGATAAAATAATAGCATCTCACCCTAGCACAAGTGGATGCTTTCGCTATGAAGGGTACTAAACTCTAGTCCTGACAGATTTTAAAAACGATCAGGAATAGGTGTAAGTAATTGACTTTTAGCGGATTAACACTAGATTTCTTACCCTAAGGCAAGCGTCCGCTTGTGAGCAAGTACAAGCATCTATCTTCGCCATCAAGGAAGTACCAAAAACGAACGAATGAAGCATTCACTTAGGTAAATGAGCGCTAAGTCTCTTTGTCATCTTTTCCCTTCAGAATCAGCTTCCGTAGTAACAACTCAATAGGGGCCAGGGTAAGCGCCAATAAAATATTCATCCCGAGTTTAAACACAGGTACATTGTTAGAAGCATTGTCTACATAGGGCTCAGCAGTGAGCATAATGTATTCAAAGAATGTGATGATGGTCACAAAAGTAAGTACATAAGAAACGCGGGCGTATTTTTTACCTTTTCGACTTACCAACAGCGATACCAGCAACAAACCCAAAAAGAAAAGAGTTTGAGAAGCATAAAACCAAGAAGTTTCCCAAAAAGGTGGTTTTACCTCAAAGCTAAAAGTTTGTTGTTCACTTTCTTGGCCAAAGGTATTTTTGGCCCTTACGTGTAGTTTGTACTTACCACTTGGCAAAAATGGAAAAGAAATAATGGCTCGTTTGTTCCAACCCGACCAATCTATTTTTTTCTTCTTACGGCGACCATCCAGGTTTTCTAACCAATACTGGTATTCCGTATTGTCCTCATTACGAAAAAATGGTGAAGCCAACTGAAAAGTAAAAGAAAGGGTATTGTCGTTGTGCTGTACTATCAAATCTTTCAAGGGTAAAAACTTCCCTTTTTTATTGCGCACATTTTTGATAAATACCTGAAAGTATTTTCGGTCGTCGAGTTTGGCCCGGCGATTTATTTTGTAAAGCGCATTGTTATTTACAACCCAGATGTTTTCTTCGGTATCTATATAAATGTCTTGGATATCATCAAAAATCTCTAAAAAACGAGTACGTAAAAAATTGCGAGCTTTGGTATCGGTGATATTTTTCCAAAGTTTGTTGGTTTCTACCCAGGTAAAGCCTGGTTGGTGATAGAGTACCTTGGTCTCATTATTGGCAAATTTTTGTAAGCCTGACCTTTGGGTGAGGCGGTCTTTTTTTGCATCGTAACTATAAATTCCCGAAGACAAGAAAAAAGCAGGTGCACCATCAATCAATCTTGCTGCAATATTTTCTGAGTAGCTATTGGCAAAGGGAAAACGTTTGAAATCCTTGAACTTTCCGGTACTATCTATGTTTACCTTCAGTACTTGGTTTTCGCTTCCAATCCATAGTTTTCCTTGGTACTCTAATATGGAATATACCAAGTCGTCCATGTCTTTTAATTTTGCTTTCGCTTCAAAATTTCCATCCTTATAATTCACCAAGTGCAAACCACTTTCGGTACCTATATAAAAGCGGTTGGTATCTTGTACCGACTGATAAATAAAGTGAACATACTCATCTTTGATGACTGGTTCGGCCACCATTTTTTTACCTTGGGTAGAGGCTGCATACAGTCCAATATTACTGGCAATCAGTAGACTCTGATAATGCGGGTACATCTGACGACACTTGGCCTGCAAACCCTCTACTTTTTTATAAATATAAGGGATAGATGCCATGGCGTAAATCTTCCTAATATCTTCGTTGGGTAAGAGTACCGAAGCTTTTTCAATACTGATTACCCGAGAAGGAGTTTCTTCTACCTTAGAGGTTTCCTTTACATCAATCTTTCGTTTGACATCCTTGGAACCCTCGAGTGAATGACGATACATCCGTAATTTGGTACGTTTGCGATCTTTGGGTTCGGTAATGGTGACTACACGTTCAATTTTCTGAACCGTTCTCAAATATTTCGCTTCTTTTTTAATGAGGCTGGCCACCTCTTCAAAACGGCTGACCTTACTGAGGTAAAAAACTCCCTCACTGGTAGACACAAACAATGAATCACCCTTCTTGAGGGCCGATGTTACATTACCATCAATGCCAGCATAAGACGAGAAAGCCTTGATAGGCAAGTTGGCATCTACCCGCGAAATGCCATTGGAATGGCAAATCCACAACGCTCCCAAACGATCTTTGTACAAAGAAATGACCTCATCGTCGGGCAACCCGGTTTGGTAATTGATGACCCGACGGGTGGTACCATAGTCTTGTTTTACAATCAATACTCCACCTGACAAAGTAGAGTATGCAATTTCTTTATTGCCAATGCGAGTTGCATTGCGCATGAGGTTTCCAAGCAAGTATTTATAATCACGGGGGATGTATAAACGAATTTTCTCTCCATCAAACAAGTAAGACCAACTGTTGCTGGCTACAAATATAACCCGCTCGTTGTCATACATAAAAGAACTGTAGATCTCCAAGTAAGCATACAGTTTGCTGCTTTCTATCATCACTAGTTTATCGCCTTCTACTCGATGCAACCCTTTAGTTTTGATCTGCAAGTAGGGTTTCTCATGCATAAACAACACCCCAGCAAATTGATTTTCCTTGTCCGATTTCCATACTTTCTCTATGAGGTGGTTTTTTCTTCTGACTTTGACTAGCGCCTTGTTGCTGTAAAAATAAATGTATTCGTTGTATTGGATGATCCGATTCAGTTCACCATAATTTCCTTTAAAGATTTTCTTGTTTTCACGCTTATCAGAGATAGACTTGTAAGTCTCTCTACCGAGTTTATCTTTAGTCAAGTAACCAAAATTGTTTCTACAGCCCACATAAACCAAATTATCGTGGCGTGTATCTATCGACAAAGAATAAGGCGTGTTTCTGGTAGGGACAATGCCCCACACCACACCATCATAGCTGAGCACTCCTTTGGTATTGGCAAAATACATGACATTGTTGGTGCCTTGTACTACAGCTCGGTTCTGATTATCGATATTTTTGAGGGGAATTTTGTAGTTGGTAAGATAGAGGTCTCCATCTTGAGCAACGGCAACGAAGTGTGATAAACACAGGCCGGTAATGACTAAAAATTGATAGAAGCAGGAACGAAATAGAGCGATTTTGATAGTCCGAAAAGATTTTTTATTCATTGCCAATTTAGTTTTTCATTTTGGAAGAACAAAGGCGCAAAATCAGTGCCTAAGCAAAGGCACATTGGGGATTATTAAAAACAAATTTTGAGGGTGGCGTAAGTTATTCGGCTTTTAGCAACATTCCAGCACAAAAGGCCAAAATTTATGATCTGTTATTGGTTTGGTGCTCCTACAATCTTTTTTAATTGGGCAAGAAGTTTCTCCTTTCAAATGGTATTATATAAAAAGATAATTGTAAGATTTAGCTAATATTCAAAATTTTTAAAGGAAAAGTTTTTTTATCGTTACAATAAATCTCAACTTAAGGTAAAGCTTCTCATTATATAGAGGGTTTTTGTTCTCTAAATATGAACTGTGGTCAAAAAATGAACGATCGATTAAAATTTATGAATTGTAAAATATTTTCAGCTGGTGTTTCAATGACATAAAATCTACCTATAATTTAAAAAGGTTAAAAAAATAAAGGTATGTACACAAATTCAGTTATTGTAGGCACAGGAGCATATCTGCCTGCTACCAAAATACCAGGCAGTTATTTTCATCGTCATACGTTTTTTCGTAAAAACGGAGAACCCATCGAGAAAGCAAGTGAAGCAGTCGTCCACAAGCTGGAAGAAATTTCAGGCATTCGTGAACGTCGTTACATAGAAGAGCATTATCATACGGCTCATATGGCCGCGTTGGCGGCTGAAAATGCCATCAAAAATGCAGAAATTGATCGGGAGCAACTAGATGGAATTATTGTAGCCCATAATTTTGGTAATTTGGTTGATCAGAGCCAAGGTTCACATCTCATTCCCAATCTGGCCGCTTTGGTCAAACATCACCTACACATCAAGGGGCAGCATTGTTTTGCGGTAGATGTATTGTTTGGGTGCCCTGGCTGGGTACAAGCCATGATTCAGGCCCATCAGGCCATTGCCTGTGGCGATGCCGAGCATATTCTGGTAGTAGGAGCCGAAGCCATGTCGAGAGTATTAGATCCGCACGACCCCGATTCTATGTTGTTTGGAGATGGAGCAGGGGCAGTAGTGGTAAAAGGCACTAAAGAGGAGCATCCTCGCGGAGTACTGGCCAATAAAACGTTTTCAAATTGTGAAGAAGAAGTCGGTTATCTGAAGATGGGTGCCTCTACCAATCCAGATTTAGACAAGGGACTATACGTAAAAATGCAAGGCAAAAAAGTGTATCGCTATGCGGTAGAAAATATGCCTCAACTAATTCACTCCTGCCTCAAAAAAGCGGGCATTTCTATGGAAAAAGTAGCCAAGTTTTTGTTGCACCAGGCCAACGAAAAAATGCTACGAGCCATTTATGACAAAACCATTGGCGAAGTGAGTGACAGCACCGCCCGGTTTTGCCAGCAGGTACCCGTGATTTTGCAAAATATCGGAAATTCTTCCGTAGCCACCATTCCTACTTTGCTGGATGTAATGTTGCGAGGAAAGCTACCCGAGCATCGTGTAGCCAAAAACGATGTAGTGGTCATGGCTTCGGTAGGGGCTGGCATGCACACCAATTGTTTGGTGTATCAATTTTAGAAATTTTTTTCAGTAAGACTAATACTTTACCTCTAATGGGTCGTTTGATCTATTGGAGGTTTTTGTTTTTAAAGTATTGAAAATAAGTAAGTTAAATGTGCTTGATAATGCAAATGATGGGTAAAAGTAAAACCAAATATCGCTGATCCCCGTTACAATAAGTAATAATAGTGAATCAAGTGACAAACTAACCTTAAAGAAAAATGGAAAATATTGCGATCAATCTGGTGGTACTATTGGTAGGTATCATTCTCTTCCTGATGTTATTTCTTACCCAACAACGCAAGGTAGCTTTTGCCAATGTAGAAACACTGATGCAAGGCCTTGCCTCTAATTTTAACCTTCATTTACAAACCTCTTATGGTTGGCTCAATCGTTTTTTCAACGAATACCCGAGCGTATATAGCCTAAACCACGGGCAACCCATGCAGGCCTTTATAAGTGAAAAAATCCAAGGCAGTTTTACCGAATATTATTTTTGCATTTTGCTTGAGAGCAACCTGTATCAGTTCCCTGAAATGAGCATTGAAAAAAAAGCAAGGTTCAGAAGTTTGGTACAAAAAACCTTTAGTGGGGCCAAAACAAAAAAACAAGGCTTGAACCATCGGTTTTCAATCAAGAGCAAAGACAGCACCACAGCGCAGGCGCTGTTACAAAATAAAGTGATGCAAGACACCCTAACCCAAGCATATGGCGATATCCGTGGTACATTTGAAATCAAGCAGGGCACTATTCAATACCGAGAGTTGGTACAATTGCCCGAGCTCCAGCATCAAAACCAGGAGCGTTTGGGCCGTTTGATGGAGTTGATACAGCAAATGGCGATACAAATGAACCACTTGAACTGAGGTAATTAGTTTACAATAAAATGATGTCAAACACTAAAATGTGATTATTATGGGGAATTTAGCAATTACTGGCATGTTTGTCTTTTTAGGAGGATTGTTCATCTCTTTTTATTATTTGCAAAAACGTCATTCATTACAAAAGATAAATCGTTTGATGCAACATTTGGCCACTACTTTTAAGCTTGAGTTTCATGCGCGTCCCTTTGCGGGCTGGAACCAGCGGGTAAATTACAGCGATGTATCGGGTCATATGAATGGAAGAGCAATGCATGGCTATGTGGAGGTGCCCAGTAAGGGCAATAAAGACGTAGATCATTTTTGTATAGAAATGGATTGTGAAACTACCCTTTTGTCTACATTGAGCATTCAAAAAAGGGCTTCGTTTGCCAAATTTGCTCATCAGGTATTTGCCCACAACTCTTCGGGTGATGCAGATGATTTGGTAAGAGCAAAGTACCGGTTTGATGCCCTGCCTACCTATAAATTAGATCAATTATTAAACAACGAAACATTGTGTGACGCCTTGCTGGAAGTAGCTGATTTGTTTAATGGAGAAATTCATTACCATTTGGGGCGGGTGGTATATCGAGAGGCCATACTAGAACTCGATGAAGCGAAGATTTTACAAATGGATAAGGTTGTTCAGTTGGTAGCCATCATGGCCGAACAACTGGAAGCAGCCTAATTTTTGTCAGACCTGTCTCATAATATATTTGAGCAAAATAATATTGTATATATCGTATCATACCTGACAGATTTTAAAATCTGTCAGGTATAAATTTGCCTAAGCCTTCTTTTTGTTTAAGAAAATTTGGTGTTTTTTGACTTATGATGCAGCCTCAAACACTTTATTTGCTAAATTTAGTAAGCTCGGAATACCCACTGAGTTTCCCTCTTTTGTTGTACATTTCGGAACGTACCATGCCTACATTCTTGGCGTACCACTCCACCGTCTTGGTCTTGGTTTTCACAAAGGACATCTTCATTTGGCTGGTATAAGAGATTTTAACACAATTGAAAGTACCCGCTGGGGTCGTGATTTTCTCCATACCTTCTACTTTGCGATCTTTGATATTTACCTTTGTTTTAAACATATTGGGCATTCCTTCCGATTTCATAGAGATTTGCATGCTACCATCTTTCAGTTTTTGCCCCGCCCGAGGATTGCTGGGAATGTCCAGAAAGTCACTTTCCATCTTCATTTGCATGTTTTTGCCTCTGTTTTGCCCCGCGGCAGCAGTCATCGCACCAAACTCAAATTTATAGACTCCGTTTTCGCACATGGCCTTGTAGTTGCCCTTGGCTTGTATGTCTTTCTGTTTTTTGTCGTAATACACATACGCAATATCAAGCGTTACATTGCCGTTGACCGTTTTTTTGTCTACTACTTCCAGTTGTATCACATTTTGTTTCTTGCCTTTACGGTTGTAATTGGTCATTTCCAGCTTGCTGCCTTTTTGGGTGGCAAAATAAAATACACAATCATTGACCCGATATTGAAAAGCGCTCAGCCCGTATACCAGCAAGAGAAGCAATGAGGAGGTAAGGTATTTTTTAGTAGATAACATATGAGAGAAAGTTTAATAAAATGTAAATTCTACTGAGTACACCAGAAAAAAAGTGAAAAAGGGTCAAAAGGAAGGAGTTTTTTATGCATTAAGAAAATAAGGCTACGTCATCAGGTACTTGAAGCAAAATAATATTTTACATATCGTGTCATTTCTGACAGGTTTTCAAAACCTGTCAGGGATAAATTTGGTTAAATTCTATTTTTATTTAAGAAAATTTGGAGGTACTTGATTTTTGAGACAGCCTCCGGCGCAGCCGCCTTCGTTTGTGTCTCCACCATAGCCGTCAGGTTAAAGTTTTTTATCTTGATCATTACTATTGTCGCCTCAGGCTGTGTCCCCACAGTCTGATCGATGCCTGAATTTGGGGGACCTCATCGGTTCGTGGAGACACCGAACCGAGGCGGGGAGTAACGAATGCGGAAGAAAACTTGCCTTCATGATGGTTAGCCTGACGGCTATGGTGTCTCCACAAACGAAAAATATCTAGTAGTATGGATGAATAAATAATGACATAAAAAAAGCCGTCAAACTTGAACAAATTTGACGGTTGAATATTAAAGTAGGTTGTATTTTATTCCAAAATCACTACCAAGTCATCCTGTTCTACCATACCTGTTTCCAGAATAACTTGTTTTACCTTGGCAGTTTTGTTGGCAGTAATGGTGGTCTCCATTTTCATCGCCTCTATTACGAACAAAGGCGTGTTTTCGGTTATTTCATCACCTGCTTTTACCAATATTGAAGCAAGTTTTCCTTGTAGAGGAGCCCCAATTTCGTCTTCATTGTTGGCATCTGCTTTCCGGTTGCTTACCTTTTTTACCTCTTGTTTGAGGTCTCGCACTTTGATAATACGCGTTTGGCCATTCAAAGCAAAAGATACTTCCCGGTAGCCTTCTTCATCTACATTAGGGCTTACAAAGAGCAACTCAATCATCAGTGTTTTACCTTCATCGAGGCGTACCAAAATCTCCTCGCGAGGATGCAAACCATAGAAGAAGGCATAAGATGGAATATAAGCCAGGTTGCCAAATTCCTGAGTAAAAGCGTGGTAATCGTCGAATACTTTGGGGTACAACAGCGAAGACAACATATCCTCAAAAGTATAGGGATCACTGAGGCGATTTTCGTTATACTTTTTGTTGAATTTGTTCCATTCCTTATCAAAGTCAAACGGAGTCATATGCTCATTGGCCCGTCCGGTAAGCGGTTGTTCACCCTTGAGGATGATTTCTTGCATTTGTTGAGGAAATCCACCTTTGGGTTGTCCCAAATCTCCCTTGAAAAAGTTGATGACTGATTCTGGAAAAGAGAGCGTATTGCCTTTTTCCAGGATATCGGCTTTGGTCAAGCCATTGGAAGTCATAAACATCGCAAAATCACCTACTACCTTGGAGCTTGGAGTTACTTTTACAATGTTACCAAATAGTTCATTGGCAACGGCGTAGTTTTGTTTGATGGTTTCGAACTGGTCTCCCAATCCCAAAGCATTGGCTTGGGGACGCAAGTTTGAATATTGCCCTCCTGGAATCTCGTGGTCATATACTTCGGCAGTACCTGCTTTGAGCCCCGACTCGAATGGGTAATAATATTCACGAATTTGTTCCCAGTAATGCGAAAAACTATTAAGCGAACTGAGACTGATGGGGTTTTCTCGTTCGTGCCCTTGCATTGCAGCCACCAATGAGTTGAAGTTGGGTTGTGAAGTAAGCCCCGACATAGAACTCAACGCTACATCTACCACATCTACTCCGGCCTCGATGGCTTTGAGATAAGTAGCCGATTGAATAGAAGAAGTATCGTGAGTATGTAAATGGATAGGAATAGATACGTTATTTTTGAGCGCGTTCACCAATTTTTCGGCGGCATAGGGTTTCAGCAAACCTGCCATGTCTTTGATGGCCAAAATATGGGCACCTTCATCTTCCAGTTGCTTGGCTAGATCCACATAATAGTCAATGGTGTACTTTTGGTTGTTAGGATCCAGTATATCGCCAGTATAGCAAATACAAGCCTCGGCCAATGAATTGGTGTATTCTCGTACCGCCCGAATACTTACCTTCATGTTTTCGATCCAATTGAGCGAATCAAAAATACGGAAGATGTCTATCCCGTTTTCGGCCGATTTTTCAATAAACTTTTCAATCAGATTGTCCGGATATGCCTTATAACCTACGGCATTGGAGCCTCTGAGCAACATTTGTAATAAAATGTTAGGTACTCTTTTGCGAATTTCCCGGAGTCTTTGCCAAGGGTTTTCTTTCAAAAATCGCATAGATACGTCGAAAGTTGCTCCTCCCCATACTTCCATCGAAAATACATCGGCGTGGGCTTTAGCATAACTTTCGGCTACCCTTACCAAATCCATTCCGCGCATACGAGTGGCCAACAACGACTGATGGGCATCCCGAAAAGTAGTATCGGTATAGTGAATGCATTTTTCGTTTTTGAGCCACTCCACAAAACCTTCCCGGCCCAATTCATTCAAGCGGTCTTTGGTGCCCTTGGGGAAATAAGTGTACTTTTCAAAATCAGGTACTTTTACGATATCAAATCGTTTGGTAGGGTCTACATATCGTACATCTGGATTGCCATTGACAATGACATTGGCCAGGTAATTTAGAATACGAGTGGCTCGATTGAGTCTTGGTGGGGTATTGAATAGTTCTGGGTGGTCATCGATAAACTTCACCGTGGCTTTTCCAGTATTAAACTCTTCGTGATTGATCACATTGAGCAAAAAGCCTACATTGGTTTTTACCCCTCTCACTCGCATTTCTTCCAGGGCACGACTCAAGCGTTCACTGGCACCCTTGAGCGTGCGACCCCAGGCCGACACTTTTACCAGGAGCGAATCAAAGAAAGGAGAAATAGTGGCTCCTGCGTAGGCGTTTCCGGCATCGAGGCGAATACCAAAGCCCGAACCGCTACGGTAAGTATTGAGGGTGCCATAATCTGGCTGAAAATTGTTTTCTGGATCTTCAGTAGTAACCCTACATTGGATGGCGTGCCCATGGCATTCTACCGATTCCTGGGAATGGAGGCGCAAGACATCATCAGATAATTGGTGACCTTTGGCAATGAGAATCTGAGAGCGCACAATATCAATCCCGGTTACTTCTTCGGTAATGGTATGCTCTACTTGTACCCGAGGGTTGACTTCTATAAAGAAAATGTTTTCTTCGCGATCTACCAGAAACTCTACCGTTCCTACATTATTGTAATTTACCCTCTTGCAAATGGCCAATGCATATTGATAGAGCTTTTCTTTAGCTTCTGGAGAAAGTGTAATACAAGGGGCCACCTCTACCACTTTTTGGAAACGCCGCTGTACCGAGCAATCCCGCTCAAACAAGTGTACCATGTTGCCGTGGCTATCGGCCATGATCTGTACCTCGATGTGTTTGGGGTTTTGAACGTATTTCTCCAAGAATACCGTGTCGTCACCAAAAGCTTTCAAGGCTTCGCTGCGGGCTTCTTGATAGGCTTTGGTCAACTCCGCATCGTTTTTCACGACCCGCATTCCTCGGCCACCTCCTCCAGCAGAGGCTTTTACCATGATAGGATAGCCAATCCTTTGGGCTTCAGTCAGCGCAATTTCTACCGTATCTAGTTTAGCCTGACTGTCTTCTATTACGGGTACTTGAGCTTGCTTGGCAATTACTTTAGCCGATACTTTGTCTCCAAGTTGTTCCATTACCTCGGGTTCGGGACCCACGAAAATAATTCCTTCTTCGCGACAACGACGAGCAAAGTTGACATTTTCTGACAAAAAACCATACCCAGGGTGGATCGCGTCTACCTGATGTTTTTTGGCAACATTAATAATTTCTTCAATGTTCAAATAAGGTTTTAAAGGGTCGTTATTTGCCCCAATCTTATAGGACTCATCCGCTTTGTAGCGGTGAAGAGAATAGCGATCTTCATAGGTGAAAATAGCTACCGTAGTGATTTTTAGTTCTGAGGCGGCTCTTAATACCCGAATGGCAATTTCCCCCCGGTTGGCAACCATTAATTTTTTGATGGGTCGTAATTCTTGAGTCATAGTATATAATTTACAGAAGACTTTTCCTCGTCAAGAGGGTTTGTTCTAAGTAGGCACAGTGGAATAGTGTAATACAAAAGTCTAACTAAAGTGATGCACATTTTGTAATGATGAACCATTGACATCAGTCAAGCCAAGTGAAGTGAATATCAAGATTCGTTTTTGCGTAACATCAAAATATGATTCATAATATGGGGTCAATTTAATAAATAATGAGGCGTAGACAATTATTTGTTAAATTTTGAACCAAAGAAAAAAGGAATGCATTGT
>CALDJV010001206.1 GCA_937899305.1 uncultured Cytophagaceae bacterium | reverse complement strand
GTTTGTTTGGGCTGAGACGCCAGAGTAAAGAAGTACTCTACTTTGCTTGTTTTTGCTTATTAGTGAGTATGCGCAATGTAGCCATTGGTGAAAGAATCATCTTAGAGATTTTTCAGTTGCCTTGGGTTATCATTCTTAAGATGGAGTATTTGGGCTTCTATGCGGCTATAGGCTTATTTGGATTGTTTTGTAAAGAGATTTTCCCAAATGAGTTCTCTTCCCTTGTTGTAAAGGTGTACGCCTGGATTACCGGTGTAGTGTCGCTGATGGTCATTGCTACCCCTCCTTTATGGTTTAGCTATTTGTTAGAAATATGTCAAGTGCTAAGCATCTTAGGTGGTGTGTACGCAACTTATGCCATGATTATGGCCAATATTCACAAGCGGGATGGGGCTCAAGTTTTTTTGCTTGGCTGGGGGGTGTTTTTTGCTTCTGTAGTCAATGATATATTATCCTCAAATACAATCATTGTCACCGAACATATGGCTGACTTGGGTTTCGCGACTTTTATATTGTCTCAAAGCTATCTGCTCACGGTTCGGTTTTCCCAAGCTTTTAAGCAAACCGAAGACTTATCGGCAAAACTGGATGCTACCAACAAAAATCTGGAAAAAATAGTAGCTGAAAAAACCGATTCGCTCTTGCTGGCCAACCAACGTTTGTCGCAAAGGCAAAAAGCAATGCGAGACAGCTTAGAAGAAATACGTAACATCAATGACAAGCTTACCGAAAACAGTTTGGAGCTTCGAGGACAAATATCGGCCATTAACCGAACTCTAGGTTTTGTAGAAATCAACCCCAATGGTAAAATTCTAGAGGTGAACTCTATTTTTTCTTATGTAACTGGTTATGAGCGAGAAGCATTGATTGGGCGGGACCATCTTACCCTGCTCAATCAGTCAGAGCTGGATAAAGAAGCCTATGAAAAGTTTTGGCGTGATCTGGGGCGAGGAATTCCTGCTTCGGGTGAGTCTAAGTTTATTGCCCAAAACAATACCGAATTATGGTTTTCTACCAGTTATACGCCAATTATTGATCAACAAGGGCAAATCAATAAAATCATACTACTTACCAATGACATTACTGCTCAAAAGCTGCAAAATTTAGAGTTTGAAGCCCAATACAATGCCGTGAATCAGTTGAATGCAGCAATGGAATTGGATTTGGAAGGAAATGTGCTCAAAGCCAATGAATTGTTTCTTAATCTGATTGGTTATGTTCTACCAGAGATAGTAGGAGTGAACTTACTTGAACTACTTGACCAGACGCTTTACACCAAAGTAAAGTTTGAGCAATTTTGGCAACACCTGCTCGAGAACGAATCTGTTCCAGGAGAGTTTTTATTCCAGACAAAGTCCAACGAACGAATCTGGATTGCGGGATCATACAATATAGTGAGAGATTTGAATGGGCTCCCGCGAAAGATATTGACATTGTCTTATGACATTACCGAAGCCAAACAAATTGCCCAGGATAACCGGAAATTGGCTCTAGCTACAAGCAAAACAAGCAATGCGGTCATCATAACCGATTCACAAGGAAGAGTAGAATGGGTGAATGAAGGCTTTACCAAAATTTCGGGATATGTGCTGGAAGACTTAGTGGGAAAAAAACCGGGAGAACTCTTAAATGGCCCTGAAACCGATCTGGATACTGTAGCCCAAATAAGAGAAAAAATTAAGAATGGTGAAAGTGGAACCGTAGATATACTGGGATATAAGAAAAACAGAGAAACCTATTGGGTAAACCTCAGCTTTACGCCTATATTCGATGAGCAGGGGGTACTTACCAACTACATCAATGTAGAAACCGACATTACAGCTCAAAAACAGGCCGAGGAGTCGATTAAACTGGCCAAAGAAAGGACTGAAAAGGTATTTGAACTCACATCTGATATTTCGGGAAGTCTGGATGAGCAATTACAGCGGGTTTTGGAGTATGCCACTCTTTATTTGAAAATGGAAAATGGGGTAATCAGTGAAATAAAAGGCAATAAATACATCATTTATGAAATTTTTTCCCAGGAAAAACTCGTAGCTAAAGGCCAGGTAATGCCTCTTAAGCAAACCTTTTGTGATGTTACTCTGAAACAGGCCACCATTCTGGCATTTGATACCCGAGAAAGTGCTCCTGAGAAAGACCACCCTTGTTTTTTAGATATTGACTTATCGGCATACATTGGGGTGCCCATTAGAATAGAAGGAAAGATATTTGGCACCTTGAACTTTTCGTCTACCCAACCATTGGGGCGAAAGCTGATGCAAGCTGATAAAGATTTTGTGCTATTATTGGCCGAATGGGTAGGGTCAGCAGTGAGCCGTTTGAGGCACGAACACAAGCTCAAGATTATGAAAGAGGAAGTAGAGATCATGAATACAATCCTCAATGAGCGCAATGATTTGTTGAACTCTAAAAATGATCAATTAGAAGGACAAAGTGCGGCCATCAAGGATCAATATCACGTGATTAAAGACAGCATAGAGTATGCCCAACGGATTCAAAGTGCCATACTGCCTCCTATTGAGAAAATTCAAGAAGCTTTGCCCGAATCGTTTGTGTTTTATCGGCCTCGCGACCTGGTAAGCGGTGATTTGTATTGGTTTGCAGAAAAAAAAGAATTAGGGCAAGATAAGGTGATTGTAGCAGTGCTGGATTGTACCGGACACGGGGTGCCTGGGGCATTTATGAGTATGATTGGGAACGATTTGCTCAATCAGGTGGTACACGATAAAGAAATTCATTCCCCTGAAGTGATCCTGCGGGAATTGCATCGCCTCATCAGGCAGGTTTTACGTCAGGACGAGATCGACAATAATGATGGGATGGATATGGGAATTTTGACGATTGATAAGAAGAAAAAAGTAGTGGATTTTGCCGGGGCCAAGCATTCATTGATGTTGGTAGAGAATGGCGAAATGCAGATTATTAAGGGAGATCGCATGCCCTTGGGTGGTGAACAAATAGAACAAACCAGGGTTTTTAAAAATTATCGTTTTTTAATGCCAGAAATGCCCCATACGATGCAGCTTTATATGGCTTCGGATGGATACCAAGACCAGTTTGGAGGAAAGAAGGGGCGTAAATTTATGACGCTTCGTTTCAGAGCGTTACTCCAAGACATCCACCATTACCCAATGGCCAGGCAAAAGGAGATGCTGGAAACAACCCTAGAAGACTGGATGGCGTATCCTGGGCTGGAAAAAAGGAAATACGATCAAATAGATGATATTTTGGTCATGGGGATTTGTCTTTGATAATAGTATGGTCTTTAGCTATCAAAAGTATCAGATTTTTAATGTTTACAAATAAAGGTTGAATGCCCACATAATTAGAGTGGCTTGCTATATGTGTGGTACAGTTAAATGGAAGCAATTTAGAAAATGTACATAACCCCTGTTATCATATAAAAATAGTTACAGCAAAAATCAGTTATATAAGCTACTTTTCAACATAAACATCATTCTTATGAATAAAAAAAGCTATACAAAACTATTGATTACTCTTTGTTTGAGTTTGTTTGTGGCGTTTCCGGTGCTTGCTCAGCACAAATTTCGGGTAGGAACTAAAAAAATGGCCATTACCAATATTTACTTTAAAAAAGGGGAAAACTTATTTATCACAGTAACTGGTACCTGGACTTTTAAAAAACCAATGGCAAGAGTAAATCATTTGGGACATGGTGCGCTGGGGGCCATCAATCAATATGGCAACCTGGGAGTGTTGCTGGGACAAATAGGCGAAGGCGATCCTTTTATTGTACGAACAGGGGGAAGCTTGATTGCTAAAAACGATGGGCGTTTGAAACTTTTCGCCAATATTTCGGACCAATACATGAGTGACCGCAGTGCAGGAGTATTGAATATAATAGTACGCGGAGGAAAAAAGATGAGCTCGGAAGCACTGGAAAAATTAGCGGGTTGGGATTTGGCCAAGCTCAATACGGCAAATGGCGTATCGGGCATGCGAAAAGTAGAAAAAGAAATGGTCGTGTTGCTGAACAAAGCGCGTACGAATCCTGCCAAGTTTGCCAAAGAGTACTTGACTGATATCAAATTGCGTGATCCGATTGCCCGAGAGTTGTATCTTGCAATGTTAGAAACCAAGCCGATGGAGCCCCTTAAGCCAGAAGAGGTGTTGTTGATTCCCGCCCGTAAAATGGCTCAAGTGTTTGGTACCAAGGGTAAAGATAAATTGAATGGAAAGCCTAAGTATGCCACGATGTTGGCTTTTAACCGAAGCACTTCTTTGGATGTCTTATTGGATATGCTGCTAGATAAAGAGCTGTCGAATCGCTTGCGACGCAAGCAAATTCTCGATCCTGAGTTCAAGTCTTTTGGAGTAGGGTTTCATCCACATACCAAGTATCGTTATATCTGGGTAATGATGTATAAATAGCATTATTTGGGGAAATAATTAAAGTGTGTCTTATCAAAAAGCGACTAGCCTGTTTATTCAGACTAGTCGCTTTTTGGTATCTAAATGTGTTGTTTTCTTTCAATTAGTCAAATTTTATCGGGATGCCTCAACAGCATACGTAAGTTGAGATCTGTTCAATATATTGATTATGAGTAGTTTAACGGTTGTGGTTGTCTCAAATCTTCCGATAGGTCTTTTTTTTTAGCGAATTCTGCGTATTTGCCCAAGCCTCGTAAGTATCAATTATTTGAAACCCAAGAGGGGATACAACTTAATACTAACGTAAATAGTAAAAAACGATGAAAAGATCAGGGCTAATATTGCTGTTTTGTTACTTCCTTTTGTTGATGAGCTGTGCAAAAACGAAGGAGGTAAATCCTACCAATGAACCAGAAATAGAAGTACCCACCGGAACTGTTGTAGTAGAGCCAGGTGCAGATTTCACGATCAAAGGGTCAAACTTTAGCGACACCGAGACCTATGTTGTGAAATTTAATGGAGTCAAAGCCGAAATTGTTAAAATTGTTCCCACCGAATTGACCGTGGCGATTCCAGATGGCATTACTTCGGGAGACATTACTTTAGAACACAACGGAAAAGTAAAAACGGTAGGGAGCTATACGGTATCTACCGAACCTAAAGTAGAGCCACTTACCAGTGTGGTAACTTTAAAATCAAGTGAGGAATTTGTGATCAAAGGGTCCAATTTTATCGAGACTGAGACCTATACTGTAAAATTCAATGGGGTAGAAGGCGAAGTGGTAAACATTGCCAAGGCCGAGCTCACGGTAAAAACTCCTGAAAACCTTGCTGCTGGAGACATCACATTGGAACATGATGGGAAAGTCCTGACGGTGGGCACTTACAAAGTAGCTTTGGCAAAGGTGTATATCTTTCAATACGATAGTGGAGTGAAGAAATTGGCTGAAATCAATTTGGAAACCGGAGAATTGACCTACGTTTCGGGGAGTGTAGACTATGGTACCAATACCCGTGGAATGGTATACAATGCAGCAAAAGATGAGTTCATTGGCCTTGACTTTGATGTCAACTTCAAACCATTTATCATCAAAATAAAATCAGACGGTACCGCATCAGATAAAGTATATATCAAAGATGCTTTCCTAAGTGAAGGGAAGGATTTTGATGATTTGGTGATAGATAATGCGGGTAAGGTGTATGCTTTTCAAGGAGGTGGAGTAAAAAAGTTAGCCGAAATTAATGTAGACACGGGAGACCTGACCTACGTTACAGCAAGCATCGATTATGGTTCTAATACCCGAGGGATGGTGTACAATAAGGTAAAAGATGAATTTGTTGGTTTCGATTTTGACACTAATTTTAAACCTTTTGTAATTACAATAAAGTCGAATGGGACAGTATCGGAGAAAGTATACATCAAAGAATCTTTTTTGACCGCAGGAAACGATTTTGACGATTTGGTGATAGATCAAGCTGGAAAGGTATACGTTTTTCAGGATGGTGATGTCAACAAATTGGCCGAAATTAATGTGGATACTGGAGACCTGACTTACGCTACAGGAAGTTTTGAGTATGGTACCAACACCCGAGGCATCGTGTATAGTGAGATCAACAATGAATTTATCGGCTTTGATTTTGAGGATGCGATCAAGCCATTTATTATCAGGGTAAAACCAGATGGTACTACTTCAGAGAAAGTGTACATTCAAGGCTCAGGACTCAATTTTACTGATTTGCTTATCAAAGAGATACAGTAGTAGTTTATAGCAAACCTTTTAGATAAGGGGGCAGTTTTTTCCATTGTGAGAGAACTGCTTTTTTTTGTGCGTTCCATAGTGTATCGAGTCAACTCCAAGCGTCCTTGTAACTGAAATCTAATCACTTAGTAACATGTTCAAAATAAGTGTCCGGTTTTCGGAAAAAGTTTGTTTCCGACAACATCCAGTGAATGTTGGGCGAGCCTGAGCGACGGACTTACAAAATCGGCTAATAGCAGGGCTATTTTTTAAGGAAGCATGGCGAGCAAAATTGAAGTGAAAACGGACAATTATTGCGCAACTGTTACTTAATAATGCGATATAATATTTGCTAATCAAAATCGCACTTTAAAGAAATATCAAAATCAATTGTCTGATTGATATAAAATTTATTTCCCAAAACAGCACATAATTATTACTTTTGAAACGTTTTTGAATTATACTATAAGTTAATACACCATTTACACAGGTAAGTTATTATGATTTGCTATGACTCAGAGCTACAAGACCACTACAACAATATTATTTTTCTATGTACAATCCCCCCCTGCACCTTTTTTTGATCAATGAGCCGTTCCTTCGTTGTGACTGATTTTAGTTAAATTTTCTTTTGATTAAAACAACTTAGAAAGAATGCTCAGGAAGTATTTTCTAGGGGTATGCGTATGGCTTACGATGTCTTGTGTGTCACTCTATGCGCAAATTTCTGCCCAAGATCTTCAATTTTCAACACTTAGCTCCACTCAAGGGCTTTCTCAAAATACCGTCAATTGTGTATTACAAGACCGTCGTGGTTTCTTGTGGTTTGGCACTGCCAACGGGCTCAATCGCTACGATGGATACCAATTCAAAATATATCGCAATGAGCTGGACAACAAAAACAGCTTGAGCAACAACTATGTGCTTTCGTTGCTTGAGGATCGTCAAGGGTACATATGGATAGGTACCTATAACGGAGGCCTCAATCGTTTTAACCCCGATACAGAAGAGTTTTTAAGGTTTCAACACAAAGAAGACGATTCCACAAGCATTGCCAGTAATGATGTTCGAGCATTATATGAGGACAATAAGGGGGACATCTGGCTTGGTTTGTATGGAGGTATTTTTAGCCGTATGGATCCTATTACTCACAAGATCACCCGTTTTCCACTTGATCCGCAAAGTAAATACCCCAACTTGAATCGGTTATTGACCTTGGTACCCGACCAAGACAAAGGGTTTTGGGTGGGAAGAATCCGTGGTCTTTTTTACTTCGATCGAGCGAAGGGAATTTATACCAAACACATTGAGGTGTACAAACGTAAGGGAGCATTTGGGTTTAAAAATATGATTTATCACATATTTCGCGATCGGGTGACACCTCATATATTGTGGCTGTGTACGATGGAGGCGGGATTGATCAAATTTAATACCCGTACCAACCAAATTGTGAGGAGGTGGGAGGCCAATCCTGCAGAAAAAAATGCTTTGAAAATGAATTCAGTTATGAGTTTTCATCAAGACAAGCAAGGCACCTACTGGGTAGGAACCCAAAAAGCATTCTACCGATTTGTACCCGAAACCAATCAATTCTTTCGGTTTTCAGCTGATTCAAAAGACCCCAGAAAGATCGCAGGCAATAATATTCAACGCATTTTTGAAGACAAGGTGGGCACCCTTTGGCTTTGTTCTTATAAACGAGGGGTGAGCAGTTTCACCCCTTACATTAAAAAATTTGCCTATTATCCCTTGCCAGAAAAGCAAGCCAGCCAAGTAAATGCATTTTGCGAAGACCAGGAGGGGAACATATGGTTGGCTACTAAAGGGGGAAAGAATGGGCTGACCCGTTTTGATCGTCAGACCAAAACTTTCAAAGCCTTTCCACCCGTGATTAGTAATCGGCAGAACAGGGTAGTAAGCGATATTAACAACCTACTGACCGATGTAGACGGTAGTATTTGGCTAGGGTCTACTACTCAGGGTTTGTATCATTACGACCCAAAACGGAATGTTTTTGAAAGGTATTTTGATATTGACACAAAAAAATGGGGTGAGCGTTTTCCCATTGGAGCCTTGTACCAAGATCCTACCCAAGGAGATGAGCTGTGGGTAGGTACTAGAGGTTATGGATTGCTAAAGTTGAATAAAAAATATAGAAAACGAGTCAAGCAATACAACTATAGAAAAAAATCTCCTGGTACTCGTATTAGTCACCCCACAGTCATTGCAATTGTAAAAGATAGCTGGGAGAATTTGTGGCTGGCTACGCGAGGAGGGCTGAGTAGGTTAGACCCTAAAACAGAGGTGTTTACCAATTATGTATACACAGCCGATGACCCTGCTAGCATCAGTGATAACTATATCTCGGCGCTACATATTGATCGAAATAAAGTGTTGTGGATTGGCACCCATAATGGATTGAACCGTTTGGATTTGAAAGCAATGTATGAAGGCAAACTCTTGTTTAAACACTACACCACCAAACAAGGACTACCCGACAATGTCATACACAAAATTATTGAAGATGCCCAAGGCAAGTTGTGGTTGAGCACCAGCAAAGGGTTGAGCTGTTTTGATAAAACCAAGCAAGTTTTTAAAAACTACAGCGAGCAAGATGGTCTACAAGGCAACGAATTTGCAACTGGCAGTGGATTGTTGGCCAGCAATGGAGCTATATTGATGGGAGGTACCAATGGGTTTAATTTATTTTATCCTCAATACTTCAAGAAAAACACCTATCTTCCTCCGGTTGTTTTCACCGACTTCAAAATTGCAAATCAATCAGTCAAAATCAGTCCAAAAGCTCCTCTCAAAGCTCCTATTTGGGCCAGTGATACCATTGTACTATCACATCAAGATCAAGTGATTTCAGTTGATTTTGCCGCACTGAATTATATTTTGCCTAAAAAAAATAGCTATGCCATATGGTTAGAAAACTTTGACAAGGGTTGGCAGTATATCAATCATCAACACGCAGTTACCTACACCAACTTATCGCCAGGAACCTACATACTGTGGGTCAAAGCGGCCAACAACGACGATGTATGGTCTAAGAAGGCCGCCAAACTAGTAATCATTATTGCATACCCTTGGTGGCGAAATTGGTGGTTTTACATAAGCATAGCAGTCGTACTGATTGCCGGAAGTGCAGGAGTATATTACTTGATAAAGCGAGGAGTGAACAAGCGAGCAGAAAAACTAGAAAAATCATTGGCCAAAGCACTGCATAGTGCTAATGATGTGACGCCAGCCACGACCACCCCAAATGTTCCAATCGTCTCAAGCACTCCGAGTATACCAACCCCGCCTAAAAGACTCTTGAAAGATCAAGATGAGATTGAACAACTCAAGCAAAAACTTGAGGAAGTAGTCGTAGATCAGAAATTGTATAAGGAAGAGACCGTTTCATTGAATATCATTGCAGAAAAAATGGATATATCGGCCAAAAAATTATCTGAGTTGTTCAACAAAGAGCTCCATGTGAGCTTTCATGATTACATCAATGGTTGCCGGGTAGAGGAGTTTAAAACTCGAGTCGAAAAAGGAGATGCACGACATCTTAAACTCATTTCTATTGCCTACGAATCTGGTTTTCCATCTAAATCATCTTTTAACCGAATTTTCAAAAAACACACGGGTTTAACTCCTTCGGAATATAAGGACAAAATTAAAAAGTCACTTGAAGGTGAGTGATTAAGAAAGTTATTTTTAAAATAGTTAATCGTTTGATAGTGAGTGTTTTATGATGAGTTATTGCGTTTGTAAAAAAGAGCGTTGATCAAGCCCCGTCCCATCCGAAGTATTGGCACTTCTTTAAGTATTTTATAAGGTCTCAGAGCATCCAATGAGACCTTTTTTTGCCCCTTTTTTGCCCCTTTTGTGCTTCTTTTGTAGCTGATTTTCTTGGATAAGCCAATGTTTAATGAGTCAAAAAAACATTGGAATTCCTGAGAAATCATATGAAACATTATTAATTAAAAACTAATCAAACATTATGAAAATGAAGTACATTTTGCTAAGCCTACTATTGGTAGGTTTTGCACCTGGCTATGCCCAATTTGGAGGTCTCAAAAAAGGGCTTAAAAAGATTAAACGTAAGAGAAAAAACGCTAAAAAGAAGAAAGAAAAGGTGCAGGGGCGCATGGATGGCGAACCGGTACACAATGATCGAGACCCGATCTCGAGAGCTCATGAGTCGGCAAAGTACAAGCTGGCGAGAATTGAGGATGCCATTTCTAAAGATGGTTGGGAGAAAGCGTATTTTTCTCGGGAAGAAACCTGGATTCAAAGTTACTTTAGAGAAACAAGAAAAGGCCTGGATAGACTGAAAGCCAATTCGGTAGAGTCTAAAAAGCCTTACTACAAAAAGCATGAGGAAAAATATGCTCGTTTGTTCAAAGCGTTTAATGCGGTGTCGGGAGGCGTGCAAGCAGCCAAAAAGAGGGAAAACTTTTTTAAAAATTATACCTACAAAGTGAAGGGTTTGGTTAAGAATGGAACCGAACGATATTACAAGCCTAAAAATCGTCCCAACTATGCAGAGTATAAAAAGAAACGGGATGAATACTTGGCCTCAAAAGATGCTACCTCTGAGGTAAAGAAAGATATAGCGCTCGTTGATAAGTTTTATGCCGAAGACATTGACAAGGTGTGTATACCTCGGATGCTTAAGCGTTTGAATAGGTATAATGGACGTTATTTCAAGGCAAAAGATGATACCGAGCCCAAGAAGATTATCAAAAGCTTGAAGGCTAGTCGTGCAACACTTGCGGAATGGCAAAAAATAGTGGCGAGTAAAAATGAATCTTTGGAAAAAAATAGTGTGGCTTGGGACAACGAAATCAAGCGTTGGGAAGCATACATTAGCAGTGGAAAACATGCCGCTTACCTGAAGAAACTTGAACAGAAGAAGCTGAATTCGGTAAAGTTGGGCACGGTGGGTACACGCAATGCACAGATGGAAGCGTTGGTACGCCGGGTATATGCGGGTAAGAATGTCCAAAGGGTGGTAATTACGACTACGCGTTGGGGCATTACAAAAAATAAGCTGACGAGTAGACCAAAGTATATGTATCATCATGTGTATGTAGCCTTGAAAGCGAGCAATGGTAAATGCTATCGTAACTCTGCCAACATCAAGAAAGATTACTTAGGTGGAGGAAGCTACGGGAAAATGTATGTAGAAAAAGCGGTTACTTGGGAGCAAATGAATTGTGCCAACGTAAATAAATAAAATCTCATCATTATTTTTAAAAAAGGCTTTGACTGCAAAGTCAAGGCCTTTTTTATGGTTACAAGTTACCTGACCACTGGCTGCCCTCCTTGATTTTGACGGGTAGGTACCACTCCATTGTTGTAGGTCCCGTTAAACACATCATTCATTTCATACATCAATCCAGCCTGTAATTGATGTAAATTGTTGATGACTTGGGTTTCGTTGGCGTTCAATGCAATGTTAACGTGATTGACCAGATGCCCGCGATGTCGTCTGCCTGTAATGGGCCAGACCTCAAACGGATAAGCTCCTATCACGGGGTCTTGATGAATAGTTTGCCAGGAGATACAACATAAAATCGTATGATTGGTGATGAACTCTACGTTGGGCATGGTGCTTACGTAGACCTTGCCGGTGGCGTATTTGAACCGCACATAATGATTGCCGACTACGTCTTGATAATAGATACTATCGTGATGGGTAGCGTTTTGAGTTGAAAAAGTAGGCATAATGCTTTAGTATTTTTTTGGTAAAAAGGAAGTGTAAATGACTTGCCTTGTTTGCTCAAGAGCGAACAAAAGCAATGAGAGGTACTCAGATAGGTTTGAATAAAACTGCCTGAATGTGAGCGGATTAATCTCGGATATAAGGGGGACCTTGCTGGTTTTTATTGGTGATTTTTTGACCATTGTTGTAGTCGAGACGGTCAAATACGTCGGTCATATTATACAAGTAATTGGTTTGCAGCGAATTGATTCGCTTGATCAAAAATTCTTCGTTGGGAGTAAGCGATACATTGATGTCCACCACTTTGTCGCCAGTATGATAATAAGTGTCTCCCCAAGCCTCAATGGGATAAGAACCTTGAGTAGGTGATTGCATTTGCCCTTTGGTTTTGGTATCTACGGTGATCTCAATGGTGGGGTCATCCACAAACAAAAGCTGGTCTGGAATGGTGTTACAGTAAATCTTTCCGATAGAATAGTCAAACCGTAGGGCTTTACGGGTAGCATAATTATTATCGTAATAATAAATAGATACCTCCGATGTTTGGTAATTGAATATTTGGGTACTCATCATTTGATTTTTTTAAGTAGAGAAAAACCTGAAAGTGAAAAGAAGCATAATGATCTTTTCACTGGTTCAAAGTTCGGAGAATGAGGAGGGAATTCTAGCCGTACAAATGCTGAATGAGTACTGTTGGTATTAAGTGCAATAAAAAAAGCCCTGACTTGGATAAGTCAAGGGCTTGGATTGAATGATGAAGATCTGGAATAACTAATACACCATTTCGCATTGTAGCTTGCTGGCTTCAAATTGTTTGAGCTACACATTAATTTTTGGTAATTGACCTGTTATTCAGGAAATCTTTTTTCTATTTTGGCCAGGGTTTCAGGCGAAAGCACTTCTTCAGTTGGAGTTGCCTTGAAGTCTATCGCAACAAGTCTCCAAGTAACAAAATAAGCAATTACCCTATTTCTATCTTCTGGGCTCATACCGTCACTAAGGGAACTTTTTGTATAACTTTCGTGTATTTTATCATTATAAAGCCTAATGACGTTTGCTTTACTACGTTGTTGGTTTATAACTATGGCACTTCTATAATATTGCCATACAGTTTTGACCCCACTATTAGTTTTGCCTACATTTTCACCATCAACGATTCTCCTTAACCCATTTGCAGGCCTGTTTTTGGCAGAAGGAGGCTTTATTGAATTGTTTCTAAAGTCGTAGCTCAAGCTCTTTAAAAATCCCGAACGAGTTCTTCCTTCGTAGCTAAATTGACCACTTGTGAGCTGTTGAAATCTATTCATCATTTGTTCCACTGTCATACCAGGATTAAAACCATCCTGAGCATATTTCCTTAAAAAACAATAAACACCTACGCCATAAAAAAGATACTCTGGGTTTTCAATCCGGGCCTCTATATCAGAAGACAATATTTGTTCTAATTGTTTATACATAATATTAAATGAAATGAATACCTGCCCTATTCAAAATATGGTCAACATGGGGGTAAATTCAGTACTATGATGATAGATTTCATAGCTAATCAAATTTGTTGAAAATGATTTTGCAAAGGGTGAAGTATATTGGTTTACTTACTCTATTGAGGCTTTTCAGTATCCGCCTTGATTTTACAAGTACTTGCTTGAATCGAGAGTAAGTAACTTCTTTTTAATCAAAAAAAATATGTCGATCTATAACACATTTTTTAAACTAGTGAGATGAACAGGCTTAACAATTGACGAATGACAATAAAAAAGGGAGCTGATTAAGATAAATCAGCCCCCAATACTTATATCTTTTGAAAAAGAGATCAATACACCATTTCGCATTGTAGCTCGATGGCTTCAAATTTTTGAATCAGGCGTTCATCAGCTTGGATTTTATATTTCTGAGAGTTCAATTCCACCTTCATTACGGGTTCCTCCTGTAAATCGTAGACCCAAATTTTGAGTTCGTGCTCTCCACTGTTTTCTTGCACCAACTTTTCCATTTGGCCAATCAAATCTTCGTTGAGTTTGGCAATGTCTATTTTTATCGACAACCCCTTGCACATTTTTTCCTGCATTTCTTCCAGGGGTTTCACCTGAGAAGGACGCAGTTCAAAACGATCTTCTGAGCCATAACGTTTTTGTACTTTTCCAGTGAGCAATACCAGCTTGTTTACCTCAATCAGCTCCCCAATGGTTTCGTGGCTTTCGCCAAACAAAGCCATATCCATTGCTCCTTTGTGGTCTTCAATGGAAAAAGAAGTAAACGGTTTCCCATTTTTGGTTTGACGTACTTCTTTTTTGGTAATAATGCCAGCCACCGTAATTTCCTGATTGGGAAACTTATCGATCTTGTCTAAAGTGCATTTACAAAACTGCTTCATTTCGGCCCGGTAACGATCCAGTGGGTGCCCCGACATGTAGAAACCTACCACCTCTTTTTCCCGGCTGAGCTTCTCTAACTGGCTCCAGGTTTCAGCCTGAGGAATTTTAGGAGTTGCAATGGTGACTGCCCCACTATCGCCAAAGAGCGAAGTTTTGGCATTTTCTATCTCCTTTTGGTAAGCGTTACCATATCGGATAATTTTCTCCAGAAAGTTATATTGCTCGTTGGGCATAGCAGCAAAAAATTGAGCTCGGTGGAGCTTGCCCATGTTGTCAAATGCTCCCGCCTGAGCAAAACATTCAAACGATTTCTTGTTTACAGTACGCAAACTTACCCGACGGGCAAAGTCGTACATATCTTTGAAGTGGCCATTTTTTTGGCGTTCTTCAATGATATTCTCTACTGCGGCATCACCCGTACCTTTTACCGCGCCCAGCCCAAAACGAATTTGACCCAAGGGGTTTACCGTAAAGCTGGCTTCACTCTCATTGACATCGGGTCCTAGTATTTCGAGGCCCATATTTTTGGTTTCCTCGATGAAGAAAGTCACCTTATCGATGTTGTTCATGTTGTGGGTAAGCACCGACGCCATGTATTCCGAAGGATAATTGGCTTTGAGATAAGCGGTTTGGTAAGCCACTACCGAATAAGCTGCCGAGTGAGAACGGTTGAAACCGTACTTGGCAAACTCCTTCATGATCTCAAATACCTTCTTAGATTTTTCTTCGGGGATATTATGGATTTCCTTGGCTCCTTTGACAAAGATGACCTCCTGACGGTCCATCTCTTCAAGCTTTTTCTTACCCATTGCTCGGCGAAGCAAATCGGCCCCTCCCAACGTATAGCCTCCTAAGATCTGAGCAGTTTGCATAATCTGCTCCTGGTAAACCATAATCCCATAAGTATTATTCAGAATGGGTTCCAGCAGCTCGTGAGGGTATTCTACTTCCTCCCGACCGTGCTTACGATTGATAAAGTTGGGGATAAACTGCAACGGGCCAGGACGGTAAAGGGCGTTCATCGCGATCAAGTCTTCAATGTTGGTAGGCTTGAGCTGCTTTAGGTACATCCGCATCCCTTCCGACTCAAACTGGAACGTACCCACCGTTTCCCCTCTTTGGTATAACCCCAGTGAGGCCTGATCATCCAATGGAATCTTGTCCATGTCTATGTCTATGCCATAGTTTTTCTTGACCATCCGCAGGGCATCTTTGATCACGGTCAAGGTCTTCAGACCCAAGAAGTCCATTTTCAACATCCCGGCGTCTTCAATCACCTTTCCGTCAAACTGGGTTACCAACAAGTCGGCATCTTTGGAGGTACATACCGGGATGTAATTCAGCAAATCGTCAGGAGCAATGATTACCCCAGCGGCGTGAATACCAGTACCTCGAACCGATCCTTCTAAAATCTTGGCTTGTTTCAACACTTGGGTTTCCAGGTTACTATCTGGGCCTCCCAAGATGTCTTTCAACTCCTGTACTTCGGCAAAAGCATCTTTGAGTTTGGTACCGGGCTTGTCAGGAACATATTTGGCCAGCTTGTTAGAATCAGGAATGGGCAATTCGAGTACCCGAGCTACGTCTTTGATGGCCATTTTAGCCGCCATTGTACCATAAGTAATGATCTGAGCTACCTGGTTTTTTCCGTATTTGTCAATTACATAATTGATGGCATCCTGTCGACCTTCATCATCAAAGTCAATGTCCACATCGGGCATACTTACCCTTTCCGGATTCAGGAAACGCTCAAAAAGTAAGTTGTATTTAATGGGGTCAATATTCGTAATACCAATACAAAAAGCCACGGCTGATCCGGCGGCCGATCCCCGACCAGGGCCCACAAATACCCCCATGTCCCGGGCCGCATTGATAAAGTCTTGTACAATGAGGAAGTAACCCGGAAACTCCATCGACTTGATGATGTTGAGTTCGTGGTCTAGTCGTTCCTTCACCTCATCACTCAACGGATTTCCGTAGCGTTTGAGGGCGCCTTCATAAGTCAAATGCTGCAGGTAATCATCCTGGGTAGCAAACTCTGGCGGCATCTCGTAGATGGGCATTAAAATGTCTCGCTTGAGCTTGATGGGCGAACATTTGTCTACGATGTGTTGGGTGTTTTCGAGGGCCACTGGAATATCTGAAAAAAGCTCGTTCATTTCTTCGGGCGTTTTCAGATAATATTCCTCATTCGGCATTCCGTAGCGCAGATTGCGTCGTTTGATGTCGGGGGTAAACATCTTGGGGGTACTTTTCTTATCGGCCCCTTTTACACAAAGCAATGAGTCGTGGGCATCGGCGTCTTTAGCATCGATGTAGTACACGTTGTTGGTAGCAATGGGCTTCACCCCATATTTGGCGGCAAAGTTAAGCAACACTTCGGTTACCCGTTCTTCTTCTTCGAGGCCGTGGCGCATAATTTCTACGTAAAAATCATCGCCAAACAGCCCGTGCCACCATTTAAAAGCTTCCTCGGCTTCATGTTCCCCTACGTTCAGAATCAGGTTGGGAATTTCACCTTGTAGGTTTCCCGTCATGGCAATCAAGCCTTCGTGGTGTTCTTCAATCAGATCTTTGCCAATTCGGGGGAAACCCGCGTAATACCCTTCGATGTAGCCCATAGAGCAAAGCCGAGCCAAACGGTGGTAAGCCTCTTGGTCTTTGGCCAACAATACTTGATTGAAACGACGATCACGATCTCCTTTGGTAAACGAAGTTTGGGTACGTTTTTCGGCCACGTAAAACTCACAGCCGATGATCACCTTCACATCGTTTTTGGCTCCTTCACCTACTGCCTTGAAAGCCGCGTGCATGTTACCATGGTCGGTAAATGCAATGGCGGGCATATTATTGTCTTTGGCAAACTTGATCAAGCCACCCACTCCCGCGGTACTTTGCAAAATTGAGAATTGCGAATGCACGTGCAAGTGACTGAAAGGAATGAACTTGTCGACCTTTCCTTTGAAAACCTCCGGAATCTTGATTCCTTTTTTCTTCTTGCGTTTTTCAAAGTTAGCCGCATCCAGTACTGGAGGCTCATAGGTTACATTGTCGGCTTCTACATCACCCAAGGGGGCGGCAATGCCTACCGAGATCAGACCAAAATAACAACGAGCGGTCGCCGATACGTCATAGGCCGCATCGTGGGCGTCGTCGAAACTTTCGTTGAACAGCTTGGTGTGGAGTTCGGTCAGGGTGGGCCATTTAAACTTACCGCCTCGTCCTCCCTGTATGCCTACATAGGTAGCCGTTTCTTCGCTTTTGGTATCGTATAATTCTATGTCATGAAGCTTGCTGTCTACCGCTCCCCGAATATACTCAGCCCCCATAATATTGACATCAAAGCCAATGTTATGACCAATGATGAGGGTTGATTGGGCAATGTCTTCGGCAAATTTGCCCAGCACATCTTTGAGGGGCAAACCTTCCTCCATGGCAATTTCGGTAGAAATACCGTGGACCTTCTCCGCGTTAAAAGGAATGGTAAAACCTTCCGGCTTCACGATCATGTTTTCGGCTCGGACGAGCTTTCCACTGTAGTCGTGCAACTGCCACGCGATTTGCACCAACCGAGGCCAGTTGTCCAGGTCGGTATAAGGCGCATTGAAATCTTTGGGCAGTCCGGTGGTTTCGGTGTCAAAAATTAAATACATGAAAGGTGAATCTCTTTATAGTGAGTGAGTTAAGCCAAATGATGGAAAACCCACGTTTTTTTGTCTAAAGCCAGTTTCTAAATTAATAAAAAAAGGGGAGTTTTGAAAGGCAAAATGAGGAGGGAAATAGATACTAAAGCAAAAAAGCACACCCCAAAGAGTGTGCTCCGTCAAATCTATTTGAAATACTAGGTTATGCCAACTCAATGGCTTGGTGATTGAGCAAGAGGGTAAAAAACTCGCTTAAATATTCTTTAGAGGCACTATTTTGGGCCAATACCTGACCCACTTCCAAGGTTTGCCCATCGTTCAGTTGTTCAATGATTGGAATGATGGCGTTGGCTTCGGTAAAGTTTTGCTTATTTCTTCGGAAATACAATCGTACTTGGTTGTCATTCAGGGCCTTGTAGTACATTTGGAATGGTTGCACCGCCTGAATGCGCTGATTGGCCAAGTCGTTGTAAGTTTGATTGTCGGACCAACGGGGAACCTGAAAACCACAATTACTTTTGATTGATAGTTGGTAGTCTTCCATAGCAGTTTTTATGAGGTGACTAAAAGGCAAATCTTTCACCTCATGGTTAATTATTTCTTGGCTAAAAACCTCATCTATATTGGTTTCATGGCTTACTAAAATTTCAGGGTTAAATGCATTACTATTCATTTCAGCAATAGCACTTACAAGCCAATCTTTCACTGTAATACCATTGATACTGATGGTAAGAGCCATAGAGAATTCTTCGGTATTTCCTATGTGGAAAGGACCTTCAGGTAAATAAAATGTATCATAAGCTTCAATTATGTGGTCAGTTCCATAGGGTACTATTTTTTCAGGATAAGGATAATGTAAGCGAGAGCCAGTTTTTTCTATAAAAGTTTCTTCATCCCATAGTGTCATCACTTTTTTACCTGGACCTAAATGAAAGTGAATGATACTAGTACCAGCTCCGTCGTAATGTGCCCCAAAAGGAGTATAACCATAGTTTCCAATAAACATAATTGCATTAAGAGCCACCCAGTCTAAACCCAACTTCTCGGTTAGCCCTTTGTAAAAAGGAGCGAGCCGTTTGCCTAAATCTGGATGAAGATCAGTCGTATTATTTAGAATAACTCCAAAACGATCATCTCCAAAAATTCGATTTGTAAATTGGTATAGGGATTCATCTTCACGCATTGGGTTACGATAAAACTCAATCATTTCTTTAGCTTGCTGGCCATGGCCAACATAAACTCTAAAGCTAGGTTGATTGAATTGATGACGATGAGGGATTTGCCTGAATATATAGCTTAGGTCCTCTTCAGTAAAAAGGTCACGAGGAATGCTATTTTTGATAGTTACAGGGCCAGTTAGATAATTGGTACCCTCTAATAAATTGTCCCACCAAGAGTCGGTGAATAGTTGAGGAGTTTGGATAATTGTTTGCATGTGTTTTTCAATTAATTCGTAATATGCCTGAAAGAAATAATTCCCTAAGTAACCTTGAAAAAATAACCTTTTGATTTAAATGAGTTGTGGATTATGGTTGCATTGTCCTGCCTTTGGCTCATTGTTAAATGGCTACGCGAAGCAAAACTATAGACTATACTGAACTTGAAATCAAAATGAAACGTTATTTTTCACGAATTACCAATCTAAATTAGTGTAGGTTCAATGGGCTGTTGCGCCTTCTGGCTCGCCCCATCAATACATTGGCTATAGCTTCCGAGATTTGAAGGTTAAAAGCTTCATCCAGCCAGCTGAATTCGCCTACTGGGTTGATCTCTAAAAAGATAAACTTACCCTCGGGGGTTTTGATCAAGTCAATGGCTCCATAATTCAACCCAAAGTAATCCATCAAATGCAATAGTTTGAGCTGAATGCTGGCCGGAAGTTCATAAGGTTCAATGTCATCGATCAAATTGTCGCCATCTTTACGCCAGTCTGATTTGCCGTCTTCGGAGCCTTGGGAAGGTATTTTACCGCAAAATACCTGGTCACCAATGACCACTACCCGGAATTCAAATTCTTTTTCTACGTATTCCTGAAAAATCATGGGAGAGTATTCCAAACCCGAGATTTCTTGCAGTTCTTCGGGTTGCCACTTGTGGGTAAATACCTGGTATACCTCGTCGTTTTCGTCGTAAATATGGAAAGAGTACTGCATTTTGGAGATGACTGCGGAGTAGTTGCGGGCAAACACTTTGACCTCTTCGGCCGAATTGGTGACCAAGGTGGCCGGAATGCGTAAACCCAAACGATTGGCTACTTTGAGTTGGAGTTGTTTGTTATCAGCTCGTCGGATGTTGGCGACTGAATCCAGCACAAACTTGCCAATACCCCAACTGGCTAGAGTGCCTTGAAAGGTGTTTTTAGATTCCTCGATGGCCGGGATTTTATATTCTTCCCCCATGTCATCGGGAATTTCTTGCCCAATGCGAATCCGACGGTACCATACCGCATCAAACTTGGCCAAATCGTGGGTCACATCTTCGCTGATGATCTTGACTTGCTCGGTATTGTTGATGTAATGGCTGGCCAACTGGATTTGGGTGGGGTAATAATTGGTATTGAAACGGTACACATTGGTGCCTTTGCGTTGCAGGGCTTCCGTAACGTGGTCAATGCCTTGGTCGTCGTTGCTATAAGTAACAATTAATACCTCCATACCTCAAGGGTGCTAAAAATTTTGATATATTTGTAATCAATGTAAACAAAGAAAGGGACCATTTCTAGTCCCTTCTCAATGTTTTGTAGCAAAATGCCATCTATTTTCTTTTAACTACTTTTTTCTTTTCCAATTGTTGAGCGAAAAAAGGCTTAG
>CALDJV010001205.1 GCA_937899305.1 uncultured Cytophagaceae bacterium | reverse complement strand
CTCTCTTACAATGAGCCGTTTTTCAAAATCAAACTTTTCGGCAATGGTTTTCAAGTACACTTCCTCGGTAGAGTAGGTAGTTGCATCTAATAAAGTTTGTAATTCGGTGTTTTTGAATAACACAACGAGTAGCAAATGATTGCTGGCAATGGCCTTGAGATAGGGAAGTTGCCGCTGTAAACTAGTTTCAGACTCAAAGTTGGTATACAGAATAATCAGACTGCGATGGTTTATTTTACTTTTGAGGGTAATGTAGAGTTTCTCGAAATTGGATTCTTTGAATGCGGTTTTTTGCTTATACAACACCTCCAGAATGCTTTGCATTTGGGATAACCCTCTACGAGCCAGTAAAATTGATTCTACCTGATGGTTAAAAGTGATGAGTCCTGCTTTGTCGTCTTTGTTCATGGCTATGTTGGACACCACCAAACTGGCATTGATGGCATAATCGAGCAGACTCATGTGTTCAAAAGGCATTTTCATGACCCGCCCTTTGTCAATGATACTGTATACTTGTTGTGATTTTTCATCCTGATAATGATTGACCATCAGGGTATTGCGACGCGCAGTGGCTTTCCAATTGATGGTGCGAATGTCGTCTCCTTGTACATATTCTTTGATTTGCTCAAACTCTTGATTACGCCCTACTTTTCTTATTTTTTTTACCCCTACTTCGGTCAAACGATTCGATATGGCTAATAATTCGTATTTACGCATTTGCAAATAAGAAGGGTAAACGGGGATGGTTTGCTCTTGAGCAAATCGGTACCTTCGAGCTACCAAACCAATTTTACCCGAAGCGTATACATTCAAAGCTCCAAACTTGTATTCTCCTCGCTTGACTGGACGAATGGTATATTGAATACTTTTGCTGGCCCCTGTTTCTAATTTGGTTTCAAATAAAAAATCTCGAATTTGAAATTGATGAGGGATTTCATCAATGATTTTAAGGCTTAGAACAAAGTTATAGGCATTTTTGAGTTCAATCAGGATTTTATTTTGGTCTCCATTCGATAATTTTTCGTTGGTACTTCTTGCTCCTTTCAGTCCATTTTTCACTCCATACATGAGTAGAACATCAATCAACAAAAGAAATATCAAAACCAATAAGGCTATTTTAGCAATGATGATCAATACCTCTACCATAAATCCTAACACAAACAGCAGGATGATTCCAGTAAATGCCGCAAAAAATCTATAGTTTAGATAAAATGATTTGATAAATCTCATCTGAATAGGTGCTAACGAGGTACTTCTACACTTTGGATAATCCGCTTGATGACTTCATCGATACTCAATCCTTCCATTTCTTTTTCGGGAGTCAAAATGATGCGATGGCGTAAAACCGCATAAGTCACCTTTTTGATATCGTCGGGTTGTACAAAATCACGACCTTGCATGGCAGCAAATGCTCGGGCACTGTTTAGAACCGCCAAGGAAGCGCGCGGAGAAGCCCCTAAGAACAAGGCATTGTGTTGACGGGTTTGACTCACAATTTCAGCAATGTATTTTACTAGTTCGGGCTCTATGTGAATTTCTTTTACTTGCTCTCGAAAAGTTTGAATCAATTCTCGCGACAATATGGGTTCTACTCCTTCTAATTGCGGAATTGCTTTACGTTCAATGGCTTTGTTCAAAATGGTCGTTTCTTCATCGAGAGAGGGATAACCAACCTCAATCTTGAATAAAAAACGATCGAGTTGTGCTTCTGGCAAACGATAAGTTCCTTCTTGCTCGATGGGGTTTTGGGTAGCCAATACCAGAAAAGGAGGCTCCATTTGGTAGGTGATACCATCAAAAGTGATTTGTCGCTCTTCCATGACTTCAAACAATGCGGCTTGGGTTTTGGCAGGGGCCCGATTGATTTCATCTATCAGAATAAAATTAGAGAAAATGGGGGCTTTTTTAAACTCAAACTCAGCCGTTTTTTGGTTAAAGATAGAAGTACCCAATACATCGGAAGGCATCAAATCGGGAGTAAATTGGATGCGGGCAAAGTCAATAGAAATGATTTTAGACATCAACTTGGCAGTAAGGGTTTTAGCAACTCCTGGTACGCCCTCTATTAGCACATGGCCATCAGTAAGAATAGCAGTAATCAGCAGTTCTACCATCTCAGGTTGTCCTACTACTACTTTTTCTATTTCAAGTTTAATTTGAGTAACTGAATCCCGAAGTTTGTCTAAATCTACACGACTCTCGAACATAAGTTTGATTAGATATACCTATAAAGATATTTAAAGATCAATACAAGTGGCTTTTCAAGGGATCATTCAATAAACGATCCCTAAAGTTTAGTTAGTCGTGTAAATATATAAACTTTTGGCTTAAAACAAAGTTGGTTTCCTCGCAAAAGTATAAGTTATGAGCGGGGTGCTTTACGGATGATATAAATTACACTTGAGTAATTATTGTTATGTTTTTTGGCCCATTGGTTCGACTTCCACCCCTGTAAAAACGCTTTGGGATAGTTGTTTTTTCCGGTTTTGTATTTTTGACTCAGCATACTAATGTAATAGGAATCGAAGTACATCGGCAGGTGTTTTTCCACCCGAAATCCATGTCTCTCAAACAAAGGAGTCATTGTTTCGGGAGTAAAATGATAGAGATGACGAGGCACATCGTAAGCTGCCCAAGTGGCTTCGAAGTTTTGAGTCTCGTGGGCGTTGGCATTGGGTACTGCCACAACTAAAGTACCCTGGTCGTGGAGCAATGCTTGTAACCTCTCGATGGTACGATCTAGTTGGTGTACATGCTCTAGCACATGCCACATGGTAATGATACTGAATTGTTGTGGTTGAAATTTTTCGGTAAAAATATCTGGTTGTATTTCAATACCTACCTGTTGAGCCGCGAAATCTCTAGTTTTGGGGTCTGGTTCGCTTCCCGATATCTCCCATCCATTTGCCTTACAGGTATCCAGAAAAAAACCAGTGCCACATCCAATGTCTAAGAGCTGTTTGGGTTGTTGGCCTACCAACTGATTGACCAGTTTTAGTTTCCCTTTCAGCGCCCGGTTTCGCACTACATGATACACTCGATTGATGAGCCCTTTTTTGGTATTACTGTGTGAAATGTAATCTTCAGATTGATAATACCGTCCAATGTGGGCTTCGTTGGGCCGGGGGTTGGTAAATTTGAATCCACAATTGGTACATTGAACAATGGCAAATTGTTCTTGGGTAACCGTGTAATCTTGACAAGTCAGAAAGTTTTTGAATTCATTTGTTCCACAAACAGGGCACTGAGTCAAGGTCTCGAGCATATTATTTTAATTATTGATTGTTAATACAATAGTCCACCGCATTTAGTCTATAGCCAATTAAAATCACTGTAGAGTATTATTAATATCGCCAACAACCATATTTTACCATTCTAATAAGATACAAAGTTACAGGTTTTGATGAAATTCACCTTACCTAATGATTTTATCATATGACTTACATTTGTTTCGCAATAAAACTTAGTATAATTGAAAAACTAACTATTTGACATTATGAACATACTTATAGTAGGGGCAGGCAATATGGGCAAGATTTATACTTCCAGCTTTTTGAACAATCATTTGATCACCAAGGAACAATTGTACATTCTGGAACATTCACAAGAAAAAGCCCAGGCACTACAAGCCCAAGGGTACACTCATACTTATTATGCTCCTGGCGAATGGATAAAATCGATGGATTTGATTTTCTTAGCCATCAAGCCTCAAGATGCCACACGTTTGTTTGAACATATTCGACCCTATCTGCATGCTCATCATTTGTTGGTATCTATTATGGCAGGTATCAGCATTGAGAAAATTAAATCTTGGGTCCCTACTACTAAAGTGATCCGTGCCATGCCCAATTTACCCGCTCAAATTGGAATGGGGATGACTGGATTTACTGCAGATGCTTCGGTAGATAAAAAAGAACTCTTCATTGTGCAAAATCTCATCAATACTACGGGAAAGTCGCTTTACTTTGAGGAAGAAGAAAAACTCAATGCAGTTACCGCGATTTCGGGCAGTGGACCAGCCTATGTATTTTATTTTATGCAAGCTATGATGGATGCGGCTCAAGCCATGGGCTTTAACCAATCGGAAGCCGAACTTTTGGTGGAACAGACTTTTTTGGGTGCCATTCATTTAGAGAACCGTAGTCAGGCCAGTTGTCAAGAATGGATCAAGCGGGTGTCTTCTAAGGGGGGAACTACTGAAGCTGCGATCCAAAAATTTGAGCACCTCACTCTGAATAATCATATCCAAGAAGGCTTGAAAAAGGCTTTAGAACGCTCGGTTGAATTGGGGAAGTAGTGCTTTAAATTGTTCCGCCTTTGGCTCATTGTTACATTGTTTAATTGTTTAATTGTTGCGCGAAGCGTCGATTAACTTATCGTTTTCGCAAATATGATAATTTCTATTGCTGCGCTCATTGTTGCATTTTTTTATTGTTACATTGTTCCGCCTTCGGCTCATTGTTGCATTACTAAATGGTTGCGCGCAGCGACGTATTATTTTTCATTTTGCGTTTTTCACTTTTCATTTAATTGCTACCAACTAAGGAACACTGTGGACTATCGACTGTGGACTAAAAAAAACTCCCATCTAAAAAACAATATTTTTTTATTCTCAAACGCAAATTAAAACCCTCATAGTCAACATCTTAAAAGCCTATAATAATTTAAAAAAATAAAATAAAGTCAAGCCTGTTGCCAAGCGCTTAGTGTGCAATGTAGTGCGTAAATTGGAGTATCAATCATATTATATTGATGCTTAAACTCCCGCATTATGACACATAAGGAAACTGTTACTTACTACTTAAAAAACCAAGAAGTTGATAAAGCCCTGGCGTTTGCCAAGGATATTAAACTCAAAAAAAATAAAATGATGGGCTTGGAACTCATCATTGACAATTTATTGGACAATCAAGCCATTGAGCGAGCCCTCAAAGTAGCCCAATGGCTACCCGATGAACGCAAACAAGCGGCTATTTTAAAAAAGATTTTGCAACAGGCCTTGGCAAAACATCTTCCTGATTTGGCTTACCAAGCTACCCAAGAAATGTTGATTCCTCGTAGCCAGTCGGCTGCCCTGAAATCTTTGGCTCATTACTACCTTGAACACAAGCAAGTCAAAAAAGCACTTGCCATTGCCTCCGAAATCAAGACGTTGAAAACCCAGACCAGTTTGCTCAAGGGAATGACGGAGCGGTTAGTAGAAGACAATTTGATTGAGGCACTCCAGGCTGCTGAACGTATCAGGGACATTCCAGTAAGACTCTCGCTCATTACAAAATTGACCCAACAAGTACTACAACAACATTCGGTAGAACAGGCCATTCAGGTAGTCTCTGAATTCAAAGATCAGTTGAGTAAGGTATGGATTTGGACCATATTGAGTAAGCACCTACCCGCAAAAAAAGGAAAGTTGATGTTGGGCAATGCGCTCAAAATGGCGGAGGGTTTGGTAAAAACTTATGAGAAGTCGCTGGCCTTGACTCAGGTGGCCTTTTACATTGCCCAAGTGTTGGGACAAAACGCCAAGGTTCATAAACTACTGATGAAAGCACTGGACCTTGCAAAAAAAATCTGGAAAGATGATGACAAGCAACACACCATATTACAAATCTGTGCTACTCTAATACAAACTGATTTTTGGGAAGCGGCTTTGGAAGTAATAGAAAAACACGTAGATAGGGTAGATATTGCTCATTTTTTGAATCAACTAGAAGCACAACTCACCAACAATGGCCATACTAAAGCAGTCCAGAGGTTGAAAGGTGCTGCTCAAGACATACTCGTCAAGGTAGCTCAACACCAAAAGGTCAAAAAATTGATCAAAGTGAGTAATGAAAAATCTACCCAAAACCGCTACTACTACCATTACTATGGGTATGATGATGACAATAAGTTTTACACCATGACCGATAATGAAGACGGCACATTTACGGTAGAATACGGACGCATTGGGGAAAACTATTCGGATTACTATACCTACCCTATTCAGGAATGGGCTAAAAAATACAAAGAAAAGCTACGAAAAGGTTACAAAGATGTGACCTATATGTATGAGATAAAACAAGAAGAAAAAGAAAGTGGCTTGGTACCCATTGAGCAACCTGGCATTGCCCAATTAGTACAAGACTTACAGCGGTTTTCGCAACAATCGGTCACTGACAATTACACCATCAATGCTCAGAATGTAACCCTTACCCAATTGGACGAAGCGCAATTATTGGTTGATGAGATTTCTCGTTTGACCGCGTTGATGGATCATAAAATGCTCAATCCCAGGCGCGAAATTGATGATTTGCTCTTGAAGCTATTCACAGTCATCCCCAGAAAAATGAATACCGTAGAAGACTATCTCACCGAACCTTTGAACGATAACCAATCGGTAAGGCAAAGAATTGCCGAAGAACAAGCTACCTTGGATGTGATGCGAGGAGAAGTCTTGACTCACAAAAATACGGTGGATCATCAACACCAACACTTAACCTTGTTAGATGCTATGGGAATTAAAATTGAAACTGCTGAACTCAGTGACATACTTGCCATTCGACAATTGATGGGTAATAAATATTTTGAAGATTATTTTCAAAAAGCTTACAAAGTCACCAACCTCAAAACTCAGGCTAATTTTGATACCAAAGTAGAAAGTGCTCGTAATCGTCGTACCGAGCTGCTATGGCATGGTAGTCGTAACGAAAATTGGTGGTCTATTCTAAAAACAGGGTTGGTATTGCGCCCTGCCAATGCAGTGATTACCGGGAAAATGTTTGGTTATGGGCTTTATTTTGCGGATAAGGTGAAAAAATCAATGGGCTATTCTTCTTTGTATGGTAGTTTTTGGACCAGTGGCGAGTCTAACAAAGCTTATTTGGCCATTTATGAAGTACATTTAGGCAATTGCTTAAGACGAAAAAGTCACGAATATTGGATGTATGAACTTACTGAGGATTTACTCAAAGAACGAGGCAATTATGATTCGTTGTTTGCTCGTGGAGGAGCCGACTTACTCAATAACGAATATATTGTATATAACGAAGTCCAATGTACAGTGAAGTACTTGGTAGAAATTCATAGTTAATGACGAGTGGTTAATGATGAATGTAACTTTTGAAATCAGGGTCAAAAATTGACCGTTTGGTGAAAAATAAAGCCTGAACCATTCATCATTAACCATTTATCTCATTAAAATTCATTAAAAAAAGCCCCATAATCGTTATATTTCCGTTCTAATGGCTCATACTTACTAGTCAAATACAATTTATGAAACTTTTAATCTCGCTATTTTTGGTTGGATTAAGCTTTAACCTTTGGGGACAAAATTCTGCTGAATACATTGAAAATCAAATAAAGCTCACCAAACAAGATACCCAAAAGGTCAATTATTATAATCAATTGGCCCTCTTACATTCTAAAGACTCTCCTTCTAAAGCCCGTAAATACGCAAAAACTGCTCTTGAGCTCGCTGAACAAATTAAATACTGGAAAGGAGCTACCCAGGCTTACTGTAATATAGGGGTGACTTACCGTATCCAGACCCAGCATACCAAAGCCCTGCGTTTTTTGATGAAAGCTTATCAAAGGTACGAAGAAGCTCAGCTTTTAGCCCCTCAACCTCAATTACTCAGTGAGATTGGTTTGGTATATCGCCAACAAAATGACTTACCTCACGCTCAATCTTTTTTCAACAAAGCCTTGGGTATCGCCAAAAAACTCAATCAAAACGATCAAATAGCCCTGGCTTACAACAATTTAGGGGTAATTTGTTTCTACAAAAAGAATTATTACGAGGCCGAAAAATACCACAAGAATGCCATCCAAATCCGTGAAACTCTGAAAGATAAACCAGGATTGGTAATTTCTTACAACAACATCGGCATTGTGTATGCACGCCAAAAAGAGTTTGACTGGGCCCTTGAATATTACAACAAATCGCTGAAAGTAAACAAGGAAGTGAATAACCAACAAATGATGGCTGCTACTTGTGACAACATCGGAGATGTATACCTGGCCAGAGGGAAGTATGATAAAGCATTCAAAAGTTTTCAGATGAGCTTGGCGACTGCCAGGAAAATCAAGGCGGCCAATCGAATTATTGAGGCTTATATGAGCCTTTATGAGTTGTTTGACCAACAAGATAAATCTAAAGAAGCGCTGGGGTATTATCAACAATATACGCACTTAAAAGATAGTGTGTTTAGCTCAGAAGCAAGCCGCAAAATGGCTGAGATTCAAGCAGATTATACCCAGGAAAAGAACTTACAAGCTTTGGCCCACCAGAAAAAATTGGATCGCCTGACCATTTACATCAGCATTGCTTTGTTTGTCATTACGGGACTGATCTCACTGCTCTTGGTGAGTCGTCAACGGATTAAGATGAGAAAAAACCGCGAAATCCTACTACAACAGCAAGAAATCTATGAAACTCAACAAACTTTGATGCAAGAGAAGCTTAAAAACGAGCAATTACAAAATGAAAGCCTGCAAAAAGAAGTGGCGCACAAAAATCAGCAGCTTACCTCGCATACCCTACACATGATCAAAAAAAATCAATTGCTTGAACAAATCAAAGAGGGATTACAGACTTTGGCTCAAAACCCCAAACAACTGAGAAAGGCTTTGGGTGATTTGAACCGTTTGGTAGAGCAGGGATTCAACTTAGACAAAGAATGGGAGGAATTTCGTCAGGTTTTCGAACAAGTTCATCAAGATTTTTTCAAACAATTGAAGAACCAATATCCCGCCCTCACTCCTCATGAACTACACGTATGTGCTTTGGTAAAGCTTAACTTTAGTATCAAAGAAATGGCTACGATTTTAGGCATTGCCCCTAACAGTGTTGCCATGGCTCGCTACCGCATTCGTAAAAAGCTCCAACTAGAGACTGATGCCAATCTTACGGAATTTATGATGCAAGTGGCGTAGTTTTGTTTAGTTGGTAGATCGTAGTTAGGAGTTGGTAGTTTTGTTTTTGAGTCCACAGTCGACAGTCCATAGTAGCGCAAAGCGGTACAAATAAATCATCGCTTCGCGTAGCAATTGAACCATAGAATAATGAGCCGAAGGTGGAACCATTAGTTTTTCATCGCTTTGCGCAACCATTTAACCATTTAGCAATGCAGCAATGAGCCGTAGGCGGAACAATGTGACCACCAACATAGCAAAATAACTATCATTCATTATTCCTACTTAAACCTCTATTTATCAAATACTTACACCTTCTTGTATAGCTATTGTATAGCCCCAAAACAGCCTTGTATAGCTATAGTAGATTTAAAAAATTAGATATCTTAAGAATCACCTTGTACATTTAGTCAACAATTAGAGACATCACGGGAAGTATTACTTCTCACATCAAAATATAAAATAGATTCCTTTGTGATATGAAGGAATAACAAAAGATGATAAAACTGAGAGAAAGTAGTTAAGAAAATGATTTTGATACCTTTTCTATCATCAGTTTTTCAAGATTTAACTTATAGTATAGTATAGCCCAGATGGCTATGGATATCTTATCTATAGTCATTTTTTTAACCTTGTATTTAAGCATCCATCAGGCAATTTCATTTTTTGTATCGTAGTTTGTCCATCAAAACTTCTCGGGCACTACCATAACCACTTCTTCTTTATCAACAATGACCTGTCCATCGGCCAAGTCTTTAGTCTTACGAACAAACTTTTTCGGAGTAACAATTACTGGACATAAACTATCATTGCTGCGCTTAGAATAGTAAGCAGCCAATGAAGCCGCTTTTTCTATTACATCATTGGGAAATGGTTTACCTGCCTGGTACTTTATCACTACATGAGAGCCCGTTACATCCTTGGCGTGTAGCCACAAATCTTCTTTGTAAGCATATTTTTGGGTCAGTAAGTCATTGTTTTTGGAATTTTTTCCAATCCAAATCTCAAACCCTTGGTAATCAAACCTCTTGAAAGGAAACTTATCCAACGAGGCTTGCTGTTGCTGGGTACTCAATTGATTATTCTTAAGGTACTTTTTCAACTCTTTCAGATTATCTATCTCCAATACAATGGCCAAGTGTTGTTCTAGTACCTTTTTTTCTTTTTCCCGACGATCAATATTTTCTTCTAGTTTCCGAATTTCTATCTTGGCATTTTTTGCTTTCCGGTAATACACCTCCGCATTTTTTTGAGGCGACAGATCTTCTTTTAGCTTGATTTTTCGCTGGGTTTCGTGGTAAAAATCAAATAGTTCTACTGATTTGGCCCGGACAGGAATGGCATGCAAATTCGCCATAATGATATTCGCGGCCTCTTCGTTCTGATTGCTATCGTCCAACTCAGTCAACTTATTGTAGGTTTTATTCAGGTAGTTTTGAGTTTGCTTTAAACGCTTATTGAGTTGTTTTTTGGCCCGTTCTTTTTGTTTGGCCAACGAGGTAATTTTTACATATTCGTAGTAAAAATTATTGATTGCTTCAATGGCATTCGAATCATGGTGCAGTAATTCGCCCTGAGTCAATGTAAAAGTGAGTAATTGGGGTTGGCCATTTTGTAGATACACATAAAAACCGGCTTGTTCCATTTGTTGAATGGCTTGCTGAATGATCTTCCATTGATGAGTAAAATCATTGGCTCCTGATATCCCCAGTTGCTCCAGGTATCTCAATACATTTTTTCCAAAAGTAGGATACAACGTTCTGATATTCCCTTCTGTTTCCTCAAAATAAGCCAAACTTTGGGTAATCGGCCGATCCATTCCTGCAATGGTGAGGACCTGATCTTTTTCCATTTTTTTATGAAAAGAGATCACAAATTGCTCGTTTTCAAATAAAACAATATTGGAGCGCCCCCCATGCATTTTAAATAATAGGGCAAAGTTATCTTCAAGCAACAAAGTAAATGCACGCTCATTGAGATGTTGTACTACCTGAATCACTTTTTTACCCTGTAGTACCTTAAACAAGTCTACACTATTGCGTTTTGCTCTAAAAAACTCGGCTGGAAACGAAAGGCAGGCAAAGTCTGGACGAAGTACTGCCTTGATATAAAAATCTTGGTGGGCACTACAAAAACCCAATACCAACTCATCTTTATTTTGACTAAAGGCCTCGGCCAACTTCATTCCAGCTTTTGGTTGTGAGTCTGATGCACCAGGCATTCCCAGGCACCAAGAAGTCTGCAACTTCTCTGCAATTGCCTTAGAAAGGTGTTTCAGAAAATGATAATTGTTGTTCATAGGGTTACAAATGACTAGTTACGCGTAATTAAAACATGCAAAATTACAGGATTTACCGACCTATTTTTATTACTATATACATTTTTATGGCTAAAGTGATATCAATAATGGCTATTTCTTAACAGACAAAAACTTATTTTAAAAATAATCCTATTATTTTTGCATGTTACTGATATTGCTTCACGTTTTCACCACTCAGGTTATAACCTTCAATAGTAGGTAAGCGTATCGAACTATGTATATAGAAAACCACTTGTTTATTACGTTCTTTTTTGAAAAGAATAAACCACAAACACTCCCGAAAAATGGATTATTTACTTAATCATCGGATAAGATGTATCTTCACACTATTACTTATCTTTTCAGGCTTCGCAAAAATTCAGGCTCAGAATGCCACAAATTACGCATCTCCTTCTTTTTTCTTTACCAGTGAGTCACAACCACTGGCTGATATGACGGGTTCTACGGAATTAATTGGAGCAGGCCAGACCAACACAAATTCAGCGGTTACTCCTTTTGTTTCTGCTGGACAAACTTTCGAAGTTTGGTTTATGGGTACCCGTTTCACCCAATTTAGTGTAAATACCAATGGGGTATTGCAGTTTGGTACTACGACAATATCTCCGGAGGCCAATACTTACGCCATCAATACCAGTGAGGATCGTATCTCGCCCTTGTCATCAGGTACCGAGATTGCAGGTGATGTTGCTCCCAATTTTACCGGAAACTTTGGAACAGCTCCAGTTACGGGTAAAGTACATTATAAATTATTTGATACTTATCCCAATCGTTATGTTGTAGTAGAATGGAAGGATGCATTGATCAATTTTCGTAGTACCTCTACCACAGTTACTTTTCAAGCCTATATTTATGAAACTACCCCCCCGCATAGACCTTTTTAGCTTTACTGCAGGTGGTAGAATCTTTTATGCCTATGGCGAAATGCCTACCGAATTCCTCAACAGTGGTTTATCAGGAGTAGGGGCCACTGTACAAGTCGGGCTGGGTACAGGTACCAATGCAGGCGACTATTTGGGCATCGACCTTGGTGGTGCTGCGCCCACTCCTACAACTGCTGATAATGATACACAACCCAACTCCAGTAGTTTTAGGAATGCGGTATCTACTGGGCTTACCATTCCTTTATTGCACACCACTGACGCCGCGAATCGACGGGTAATTAATTTTGAGGTAGAAGACCTCTCTGATACTCCAAGTAATTTTCAGGCCATTTGTATTACCGATACCAAGATAGACTTGACCTGGATTGACCCAGCCAGTACCGACGCTATAGCTTCGGTGATTTATCGAGCCGATGGTGCAGGGTCAACCGACTATAATTTCATCGCTCAGATTCCCTTGGGGACTACGGTGTATTCAGATGGAGGCCTCACCCCAGGCACTACTTACAACTACCGTATTTACCTGGTCAACGAAGGTAAACTCTCTATCTTGGGGGGGTCGGCTTCGGTATTGACAACCACTGGGATACCCGCCATTTACTCCAATGCTTCGGGTAATTGGAACGATCCTACTATTTGGACCACGGGTACAGTACCCACTGCAGGCGACGATGTGGTGATCAACTGTAGTGATGTGGTATCGATAGATGGCGATGCTTTTTGTAACAATTTACAAATCAACAATACGTCTACCTTACAATTTTACGATGGAGGACATACCTTGGCCATTGCGGGAGATTTCATCAATTTTGGTAAGTTTGATACCTACGCAGTCAACGCCAATACCACCTTGGCTGGGAACCTCACCCACAATGGGGGGACTTGGATTCCGGGCACTACTTCTACGTTTACCTTCAATGGTACGGGCAACCAAACCGTGTCTAACTTGAGTAGTGGCACCTCAGATATTACAATTAGTGAGCAAGACATCAGTTTTATCGTTCCCCCTACCTTCGCTAGTATCAATACTGCCACCGTCATACGCGATGTAGGATCTAATTGTACTTTTCCTAACAGTGCCTATTCGCTGACTCTAGGTACTGGTTTGATGAGTACTTTTGTGCCTGCAGCTACCTATGACCTCATTACCAAGATCAACTTTACGATTAATCACGCCAATAATGAGGATGTAGAGATGATCTACCGTAATACCTCTACGGGTACCGATAATTCTTACATACTAACGGCTGATAATGGGGGAAATGGGGTGAATTATACCAATGTCACTTTTTACGATTATAGTCCTCAGGCCATTACCGATTTTTCGGGAATAACTCGCAACTTTGCCAATGAATCACTGAGACCTGCTTGTCAAACCTTGGCTAGCCTTCCCTTTGTGGGCAACCCGACTATTTTGGTCAATGATGATGCGGCAGGCAATGATGGTACCTTGGTTTCAGGAACCATTACCCTGGAAGATCGAGAAACAGTCAACGAAATTGCTTTTTGTAACTTGGTAATTAACAATACCAATGCGATTGGCATTACCTTGAACAGCAGCATCAGAGTCACTACCAGTCTTACCCTCACTGATGGAGTCATTGAAACAGGCGCCAATGAGATCATTTTTATGGATAATGCCACGACCACCTCAGGCAGCAATGCCAGCTACATAGATGGAGTAGCTCGTAAGATTGGGGACGATGCTTTTGTGTTCCCAGTAGGTGATAATAATTACATTGCCAATGTGGCCATTTCGGCTCCTGCCGATGTCACGGATGAATTTACCGCTCAGTATTTTCACGTAAACCCTGATTTAGTGCCTTATGATCGTACCTCCAAAGATGACATCGCTTTGACTAAGATCAGTGCTTGTGAATATTGGATTGTAAATCGGGCAGTGGGTACTTCTTCGGTCGACCTGTCGCTTAGTTATGAAGATACCCGTAGTTGTGGGGTGGGTGATCCGGCTCAATTGAAGATTGCCCATTGGAATGGTACCCAATGGAACGAAGAACCCCGACAAGCCGGAACCATTACAGTTGGGGCCTTGAATGGCATTACGACTGCCACCCCAGTCACTAGTTTTAGTCCTTTTACCCTAGCTACTCAAGACCCCATTGGTACACCATTGCCTGTTCAATTGCTGAGTTTTGATATTCTAAAAGAAAGCAAAGATGTATTGGCCCGATGGAGGGTATTGGATGAAAACCAGGTGGCTCATTATCAGTTACAGCGTTCTGCTGATGGAATTGCTTTCCAGAAAATAGGTGAACCTATTCCAGTAAGCGAAGAAAATAGGACCGTAAAACAATACATTACGCGTGATAATAAAGTACCGAATGGGGTGAATCAAAATCTGTATTATCGTCTGCAAATTGTAAATACCGATGGTTCTTATCAATACTCTTATATCAAGGAATTGAAATTTGCAGAAACAAGTTATAAAATTAGTTATACCGCCCCCAATCCATTTCAAGACCGGCTTGAAGTCAGCTTGAATGTACCATTTACTCAGGAAGTAGCCATACAAATTCAAAATATCACGGGGCAGATTGTTTACCAGAAAACCCAAACTGTAGCAGCAGGGAACAACCTCATTCAACTGAAAAATATGAGCGCTTTACCCAAAGGCCCTTACATATTGAGCGTAGAACACACCAATGGCAAGCTGGTACGTACCATACTGAAGAATTAACTTCTTAGTTTCCTGTACCCCACTTCACCACCAAACTATATTCAAAGAAAACGGTGGTTACTCATAAAAAATGCCCATCTAAATCAATAGATGGGCGTTTTTTATATTACTTGTTGAGTTTTACTCTTCTCTTTTTACCCTCAATGAGGTGCCTTCCTGGCTAATGACAATAATCTTGGTATCTTTTTCGATGAAATCTCCCTGAGTAGACGCATCATACAATTCTCCACCAATTTTTACTTTTCCACTCGGACGCAATACAGTGTGTGCGATTCCTTGGCGCCCCACAAAATTATCTAAATACGCAGTAGAAGTATAGCCAGATTCGGCATCCATAACATCCTGCAAAGATATTTGTTTGAAACGTTTACTTTTAAGAAACTGAGGCAACGCTAAAGCAATCGCAAGTGCGCCCCCAATAACACCAATGCCAATGGTGATGAATGAATCAGTCAAAGCTCCAGTATTTACTTTTGAGAAATCAAACCAGTCGTTGTCTACCATCATTAACAGCAGGGCACCAAACGTACACAAAAAGCCCAACACCCCAGCTATTCCAAATCCAGGAATCACAAAAAACTCGGCCATGAGCAAACTCACCCCAATTACCAAAAAGGCCAACTCCCAATATTCGGCTAATCCAGACAAATAATAAGGTACAAAGTAAAGAATGGCAGCTACAATAGAGGCAATGATGGGAAAACCCACCCCAGGAGTTTGTAGTTCAAAATAGAGTCCGCCAATGATGATCAATAACAGGATACCACTGATAAATGGATTGAGGAAAAAATTAGATACTTTTTCGGATTGACTCAACTCAAAATGAACCAAATCATATGCTTTTACCTTATTTCGTTTGAGTAAGGCCTCAATGGTATTCACTTTTGCTTCGCAAAACCCATGCTTGATCGCCTCATCGGTAGAAAAAGTAATGACTTCCCCTTTTTTACTGATGCTGTCTATCTCGATATTTTGATCTACCATGGCCTCAGCAATTCGAGGATTACGGTGATTGGCTTTGGCGGTAGCCCGCATCATGCCTCGCATATACGATTGGTACTTGTCAGGAGCGGCTTTTCCATCCCCTCCCATTACCACGGTGGCTGCCCCAATGGTAGCTCCAGGTTGCATGTAAATACTGTCACAGGCAATAGAAATCAAAGCCCCTGCTGATGCGGCATTTTTATTGATAAAAACCCACACTGGTTTCTTAAAATCTAATAGTTTGGTGCGAATATAATCAGCATCATCTACCCGGCCTCCATACGTATTCATATCTACTACAATGACATCCGCCTTGATATTGGTAGCTTCATCCAACGCCAAATCTACATAACGTGATGCCTGGGGGTTGATTTCCTGGCGAATTTTCATAACAAATACTTTTTTGGTCTGGGCTTGGGCAAGCATAGGCAAACTTAAGCAAAGTATGAGCAGGGTTGCACTTTTGAGAACAAAGTTCCACCAAGTACATGTATTATGGATGTTTTTCATCGTTGGCAAAATTTAAATCATTGTTCTTTAGACTAGTGCTATGGGCACTAAATCTCTACTATATTCTTCGGCATCTTTCACCTCCTGACTTTACTAAAAAAAACTTGCGTAGCTATGGCTATGCGCGTTTTTTTAAGTGCGTCAGCAAACAAAATATCCTCGAATTGATATCGCATTTACTTAGTTCCCAAAGCACTGGTATTCCGTTATTATTTGGAATAAGCTTGACACACTCAATTTTGTATTGTTGAGCGTATGTTTAGAATTTTATATTTTTAAAACGATACCAGACACTAAAGAGTTAGGTTAAGAAATATACAAACTATTTTGCTGATCCACAACAAAGCACCCCTTTGGTCGTTGCTCCACCCCCTACTACATATCAAACATTGCTCAAGGAATACCCTCCAAATATTGAAATATAACTCACCCAAGTAAGCTAGCTAGCTACTCGTATGTGCTCATTGAACCCAATACTTCCATTATTCAGCGTTCACTATTTGATATTCATTATTCAAAATTTGAGTAATATATTTGTGGTATGATGGATATTACCCCGATAAATCACCTTCAGGAAGGCATTGGGTTTGAAACTCAAGGAAAAATATGGAAAATTATTGCGGACCAAAATGCTTCCTTACTTGTAGTACAAATAAGGGATGGAGAGGCATATCAAACCTCTTTTGCGGCAATAGAAACCCAAAAACAAGTGGTACTTTGGAAAAATTTTACCCTGGAAGAAAACTGGTGGGTTGGGATGTCACTGGTGCATCAAAATGTACTCTTATTACATACTTATCCAGATACCCAAAAGCCTCAGTCTCAGGGACTCATTGCGGTAGATATTACTTCTCAAGAAATTTTATGGCAAACCGAAGAATTGAACTTTTATGAAGCAATTCATGATAAAATAGTGGTAACTTCCCCTACTACTTCTGGTGACTTTTATTTGACTATAGATATAAAGACTAGAAAAGTTTTAGAACGTTTTCAAGAATTACCTCCCGAGTTCGCTCGCAAAAACGAAAATAAGTCAATGATTTTTCCGTTTCACTATCAAGATGAAACGGCTTATTTTCAAACAGTTGCTATTTTCTTGAAAAAAAAATTTAACTTGCAAATTGTACAGGCAGTGGATTATCTAGAGTATGATAATTTCATTATAATTTCTTATTTTTATGAAAATGCTGGTGAATTGATGAATAATTTGATGGTTTTGGACCACAATGGAATGGCTTTATTTCATCAAAATATTGAAAAACAGCTTACTGGCATAGGTTTGGATACTTTTTTCGTATTCAAGAATGAACTCTTTTTTGTGAAACATAAAGCTCTGTTACAGAGTTTAAAATTTTAAATAAAACCTTACTAAAAATGAAACCAACCCGAATACTATTGGTCAGCATTTTAGGATTGTTCTTCTCTACCAACAATATACTGGCACAAAAAACCCTACCCACTACCAAAATGGGGGGTAAAACTTTTTATACGTATACTTTGGTTCAGGGAGAATCTTTGCAAGATGTTGCAAAAAAGTACAAGTTAAGCTTGGCTGACATTTACCGTGATAACCCCAAAGCAAGAAATGGGGCAAAAGCAGGTACTGTGTTGTATATCTCCAAAAACAACAAGCAGGTAGCTGCACTTTCCAAAAAAACGAATCCGGTAAAAAATACCAAAACCACTTCTAAGACAACAAAAAAACCTCGGGTTTACACCTCCGCACAATCGTCTTACACCAGACATAAGGTAGCTAAAGGTGAAAACTTGTTTCGTATTTCAAAGAAATACCAGGTACCACTCGAAAGTATTCAAAAATGGAATAAACTTTCGGGTAATAGAATCATCCCAGGTCAGGAACTGATTGTAGGGGTAGGAAAAAGAAGAGCTGCCAAGCGTAATACAATGCGTAAAAGAATGGCTATGCGCAGCAAAAGTACCAAGACCAAAACCCGTCGTTATCGTACTCAAGCTCCGGTTGATGGAAAAATTCCTCACGTAGTTAAAAAAGGAGAATGGTTGAGTAGCATTGCTAAGAAGTACAAGGAATCGGTAGCTGATCTTAAGAAATGGAACAACCTGAAAGGGGATAAAATCAAGGCAGGAGATACACTTTGGGTGCATGTAAACGGTGCGTCTAGCAATCCTGGTGGATTGACGCCTCCTAACAACAATCCAGATCCTTTGAATGTAAACAAATACACTCCAGATGATAATCCAATGGATGTGAAGCCTACTGGAGATAACAAAGGGAAAATCACCCACATTGTACAAAAGAGCGAAACACTCTATAAAATCAGCCGCAGGTACAAAGTATCGGTAAGAGAAATCAAGCAATGGAATAAGCTTACTAGTAGCAACTACATCAAGGCGGGTACCGAATTGGTTATTTACCCCAAGGGACATCAAGTAAAAATTGATGAGGGTACCAAGAAAAAGATTATTTATACAAGCCCTAGCAATGGTAAGAAAAAACCAACTGGAGGTGATAATCCTTTGGATGTAGTGGGTAGCAAAGATGAGTATGCAACCGATGGTAAAAAGAAAGTAAAATACCATGTACAGTCGGGCGATAACCTTTGGAAAATATCCCAGCTATACAAGGTAAAACCGGAAGACATCAAAGAATGGAATCACCTTAGAAATGCAGACGATTTGGTGGTGGGTCAAACATTGAATATCTACACCAAGCACGTTCCCAAAACGACTACCAAGAGCGGGGGCATTCCTAAGCCAAATGTGAACAACAGCAATCCTGTAAAACAATCTAATGATGTGTTTGACTTGATTCGCCCAGGAGGAACTTTGTATGGAAACAAACCCAAAACCCAGAATACTCCAGCCAAGTCTCCAGCAAGACCACCTGCTAAAAAGGTATATAAGCAACCAGCGAAATCTTCGGGTGCTTCTACCAAGCCAGCTACCAATACTTATACACCTCCTAAGAATAAGATCTATAAGCAACCTGCCACCAAGGTAGTGAAGAAAAAAACATTGCCTAATCCGCCAGTGTATAAAAACCCGGTGACCTCACCAGTACGTAACAATAGTAAGCCCGCTGCGACTACTACTCGTCCGGCGATGGTGATTAAGAACCCTACCCGAACTACCAAAACTGAGGAAGACAAAGTAATGGTATTTGAGAAAGGAATGGCTGGGATGATTGATGTGGGACAGGATAGTCAGAAATACCAAGCCATGCATCGCACTGCACCTATTGGATCTTTTATAAGGGTAACCAATTTGAGCAATGGTCAACTGGTAGTGGTAAGTGTGGTGGGTAAATTGCCCGAGGGTACCCCCAACAATGTGATCATTAAGCTTACCAAACGAGCTTATGAGCAAATCAACGCCAAGGACAACGTTGCGGTGGAAATTGATTATGACTTAGAGAAGAATTAAAAATATAAACAATTCATTATCAAAGCGTTTGTCAATTCGACAAGCGCTTTTTTTTTGCGTTGATTTCGCTTATTTTTACGTTATATCTAAAAATTCATCGAAACACTTACACTATGAAATGGATCACTACTCTAGGTTGTTTATTCCTATGCTTGACTCATGCAACTTACGGACAGAAAGTACTCGAACGGGGCCTTGCTGAAGTCATTCCAGGTAACCAATCTACTAACAAATATTTGATCATGCACCCTGCCCACCCTCGTGGCACCCTGTTAAAAGTACGCAATCCAGCCAATGGCAGATCTGTAAAAGCACGGGTCATTGGCAGCATGCGCCCCAAATATCGGGTAATCATTCAGGTCTCCAAATCGATTTATGAAGATTTGAATGCTCGGGGGAAAAAATTTGCGGTAGAACTGTTACACGCCCCAGTGTACGAAAAAAGATATGTAGCCCGAAAAAAAACCAAGCCCCGCATTCATACCCAACCCCGAGTTGTAAAACCCAAACGTTCCAATTCACTGGGTAGTCGGGTTATTCGTACTCAAACCTTGTTTCATACCGTACAAAGGGGAGAAACTTTGTACCAGATTTCGCGCCTATACAAAGTTTCAATCGCGGAACTCAAAGAATGGAATAATCTGAATAACAATGATTTATCGGTGGGACAGGATTTGGTCATTACTATCAAAAAATAAATCACTGTAATATGCATCATATTATTGGGTTGCTTCTACTAGGGCTATTGGGCCCCATGACTGGGTATGGACAATTGTTGAGTCAGGAGCAACTCAAAAAAGAAAAAGCTTTTGTATCGCTCGAGCAAGCTTTGAAAACTCCAAAAAAGGTAATCAAACTGGATTTATGGAGTGCTCATTTACAAAAATTCCCTCCCGAGATATTCCAGTTTACCAATTTGCAGGTACTCAACCTCAATTTTAATCAGCTCAAGGCCCTTCCCGACCAATTTCACCAGCTCCAATACTTACAAGTACTCCGACTGGGGCATAATCAATTGGTCCGTTTTCCTGAGCACTTGGCCAAGTTGCCTCATTTGCGTATTTTGGATCTGCACGGCAACCAACTCCAACGCATTCCGGATACGATTGGGCATTTGAAACGTATCCCTTCGTCCAATCCCATCTTGTCTCGCCTTTTGAAAGCACCTAGCT
>CALDJV010001204.1 GCA_937899305.1 uncultured Cytophagaceae bacterium | reverse complement strand
TACTTTAGGCGATTTGATCAAAGGAGCCAAACAAGACCTGCAAGGAAGTGACCCCATTACCAAGGCTTCTTCTCAACAATTATTGGATTTCCTAAGTGGAAAAACCGATCAATTGACCGATTTACAGCTATTGGGCGGTAAAATTACTGGCCAACAAACTGCTAAAGGAGATACGAAGTCGTTGTTGGTGGATTGGTATGCTTTTAATATTAATCACTTTATTGGTGAGTTAGCGAAGAAATCTGGAGGTTTAAATCCAGAACAGGTGCACGAAAAACTAGTACAAGCAGATATTATAGATGAATCAGGAACATTAAAGTCAGTTGAACTTCTGGAACTAATGCAAAACCCTGCAATGAGAAAATTCTCAATTGATGTGTTTATCCAAGCATTAAAAACACCTGAATTTGGAAAAGAAATCTCATTAAACCCTAATATTATTCGGTATTGGTTCGGACTAAAAAGAATTGGTAATAATCCGGAGATACTTGCTACAATGATTAAAGACGGCCAACCTATTCAATTTACTCACGGGAACTCGTATGTTGAGTTTAATGGCCAACCTTATGTTATATCATTGAAAAAGAAAGGAGCAGAAAATCCAAATAAGTATCGGTTGATAAAAATTGGCAACTCACTAGGATTTGAGGCACCTAAAATTATTTCTCCTCCATCTAGTCTTGGTACTGTCCAACAAGGGGGTATCCCAATTCATCTAGACTTTGATGATAAAGCCAAGTTGGGGGCTTTCATAGATGTTACTTATAAAAAAAGAACAAGTAGTGTAAATAGCTTTGCTACTTGCTCTATTGCTTCATTGGATATTGCATTAAGGTTAAGAGGCCATGATGAACTACCAACAGAAGTTTTTGATAGTATCTTATTTGGTAAAGATGGTAGAGGAGTCGTCAGTTTTATGGATAATTATTTACAAGAAGAATATCGTTTTACTCACTTTGGGTCACGAAGTAAAACAAAAAATGGAACCAATACCTATCGTGAGCTTTTAAAGTTTTTTGGCGCTCAACCTAAAAATGGATCAATCTATATTTTTGCAGTTGCAGGAATGAATGGCCACGCATTTAATGTAGTAATTACTGGCGGAAAAATTAGAATACTGGATGGCACCAAAAACTCGAGTAGTTCAGAAGTAATTCTAAAAAAAGGAAAAAATATTACATATTATGATCAATTATATAATTATATTGATGGTCTGGCTTTTGTCCAAGGGCAAACTTATGAGGTACAAATCTACAATGCTACCAACTTGCAAAACATACCGCAAGAGGAAATAGAAAGACTTAAGAAACAAATCAAACTTGCTCACGAATCCAAAGGTAAAGATTAAATAGAACGACAATATGCAAGGTATTTTTCTCGAAGATTCAGAAGATTTCAGAGGCACATTGATGACGGCACTGGATATGGCACTTAGGCTGAGAGGTTTATCAGAATTACCACCTGTGTTTTTTGAGAAGGCGTTATATGGTAAAGATGGTAGAGGTGAACATCGCTTGTTACAATTCATCATTGGAGAACCAATCGCCCAATTTGAGCACATTCGTGGACGTGACAAACATAATTACCATACGTATCACCGACTATTGAGTGTTTTTGGTGAGACAGTATATAATGGCTCCATTTATATTTTTGTAATAGAGGGGCAATATACTTATGGGTTCAATGTCATCATACAAAACGCCAAGCTTGTAATCATCGATGCCGGACTCAATAGGCCAACTCAGTCTGAAGATATTTTCACAGACACAGGTTATTACTATGACCAACTAAATGAACATATAGATTCTTTTGCTCAGCATTATAGTGGGTTACATGCAGTACACGTATATAATGTCACCAACCTACAAGAGATCCCGGAAGACAAAGTAAGGCAAATCAAACACCGTTATATGGATATTTTCCAGGAAACGCAAAAAAAGATACAAGACGAATTCACTAAAGACCAGTAAACTCACCAATGACTGCCGAAAATTATATTGATTTGTACCAATGGTGTAATACTTTTATGCGTTGGTACCATAACACTTCTCCCTCTTTGGAAGAAAAAAAAAGGTTATTAAAATCCATAGATACACTCACCTTTGATGGAAACCTGAATCAAAAAGCTCCTAAAAACATTGATTTACTTGACGGGTTGAAGAGATTGACAATTTGTACTCATCAACCCAATTTGATGCTCCAATTAGGTAAGTTTCAGCAATTAGAATACTTGGTGTTTAATAGTAGTACCCTCTTCAAAGAAATACCAAATAGCATTATTGACCTTCAGAACCTGAAGTACTTGAAACTAAAAGGGGCATTTCATCATATACCTGCTCAAATAGGCCTTTTGGAAAATTTAGAAGAGCTAATGATTCAGAGTGATGTTATAAAAGAACTCCCGGAAAGCTTGGGGCAATTGAAAAACCTGAAAAAGCTAATGATTGTTGGAGAAGATATCGAGTATTTGCCTAAGACAATCAATCATTGCACGAGTCTTAACAAATTAATTCTCGATGTTCCCAAGGCTAAATTTACCCCTGAGCTAGATCAACTTACTCATCTAAAACACTTTCATTTAAAATCGACGGCTCTTTATCCAGCGTCATTGAAAAGCCTTAATCAATTAGAAGACCTCTCCCTGGAAGTAGGAATACCATCATTAAAAAATGAACCACAAAACAATCATTTTTTAGACTATCTAGAAAATATTCGCGGTTTGAAAAACTTAAAGAAGTTAATTATCAAAAGCCCTTACTTGAATGCTTTACCCAATTGGCTTTACGAATATAAACAGCTTGAATATTTTGAAACACGCGATTTATCACTCAATGAATTACCCGCATCGTTATCAGAATTAGAAAACTTAACTCATTTATACCTTCCCAAGGTAATCACAATGAGTGAAGTTGATCATATACTTGCTAAATTAAACGCGCTGAGGGTTTTACACGTTGGTGGAAATAATTATTTCTCATTTCCAAAAGAAATGAAAGACAAAAAGCAACTTTTGCAAATATACTTTGATCACATTCTGGATTCGCTTTTGTGGATTGACGAAGATTTCAAAAATGGGGTAACAGAAAATTTACCCGATCAAT
>CALDJV010001203.1 GCA_937899305.1 uncultured Cytophagaceae bacterium | reverse complement strand
CTAACGACGCAGCGTTGATTGATGCGATTCAATCGGCTACCAACACCCAAGAGGTCAACTTGACTGCCCTGCCTACTACCTCGCAAGATGAAGTAACCAAGGAATGTTCCCGGGATGAAAAATATGTAGCCACGGCACGTGTGGCCAGTGGATTGGGCTACGAAGTAAGCATGCGCCAAACGCGTGGCTCAGAAGTAGGAGATGGATCAACTGCTTATTTTGACCTGAGTGGGAGAAGATTGAGTGAAGATGGTGAACAAGGAGGGAAGCTCAAAGGCAAAATCAAAGGTAAAAAAGGTCGCTACAAGGATTGTTTTGATTTTGTGTATCCAGTAACCCTTACCATGCCCGATGATGCTACCATTACGATAGCCGACGCGGATGGTTGGAGCGCAGTAAAAGCTTGGTATACAGCCAATTCAGAGATCAAAGACCGTCCATCGCTCAACTTTCCAGTAGACCTTACCTTTGAGGATGGTACTACCAAAACCATTACCAACGAAGACGAAATGAGTGAAGCCAAGGCGTATTGTAGAGGTACTGGTGAACGCAAAGGGCGAAGCAAAAAGGCTTGTTTTGAACTGACTTACCCAGTAAATATTGCCATGCCCGATGGTACCAACCTGACGATTGATAGCAAAGAAGGATGGAGTGCCGTAAAGGAGTGGCACCGCAACAATCCCGATGCTACTGAAAGAAGTGTTTTACAATATCCAGTAACGATTACTTATGAAGATGGCACTACCCAAGCCATCAATAGTAAAGACGAAATGAGAACAGCCCGAGAAAATTGTGGCAGCAACTAAGTGTGTAATAAGTAAATGGTTAGGCTGTTCTACGGTTGCGCAACTCGTTGCGCAACCATTTTAACCTGACCCTAATAATTTAGATTATTCATTATTCCTTATTAATTTGAGCGGTCAACCCATTCAGCAAGTGTTACCGCTCTAAACTTTTCCAATTTGACTAAAGAAGAGTTTAAAATATGTTTTGATCGTTGGTTTGACGAGGTGCGAAATTACATCTCCTACCGTTGTAGTGATCCCGAACTGGCCACTGATATAGCTCAGGAAGCCTTTTTGAAAATTTGGGAAAAGCGCATTGAGTTTGAGGAGAAACGTACCAAAGGGCTATTGTACAAAATTGCCAACGAACTCTGGATTTCTCAGTATCGTAAATCGGTGTCAGCCAAAAAGTACCAATTCTCCTTTGCTTTGAAAGAAAAAGTGCTGGAAGGAGCCAACGAAACCGAAGATCATTTGTATTATCAAGAACTGAAAACGAAATATGAGCAGGCTTTGGCGGCCATGCCTGAAAAAAGAAGGGTTGTTTTTTTGATGAGCCGGATGGATAACCTCACTTACCAGGAAATTGCAGAACGCCTAAGTGTAAGCGCTAAAGCAGTAGAGAAAAGAATGAATCTGGCTTTGAAAGACCTAAGAAAAATTTTGAGTCATGAAAAGTAATCACCCCCATAAAAAATTGACTCCTGAGCAGGAACCAGCGTTTTTTGACAAACTCGAGGTGCCCTACCAAAGGTCTAAAGCCGAAGTATGGGAAAAGTTATCGGCGGCAATGGATGACAAAGCCGTTGCTGAGCAAAAGTCAGCCCGTAAAATAATTCCACTGAGCCGCAAAAGTACGTCCCTGAGCTTGGTTGCTTCGTTTTTATTATTGATTGGGGTGGCATTGTTTGCCCGGTTTTACACCAAGACGGTTCGGGTAAATTCGGGGCAGTTTGTGAGTCATACCTTGCCCGATGGCTCGCAAGTACACCTCAATGCTGCCACCGAAATTGCTTATGCGCCTTATTGGTGGCGTTTTAGCCGAAAGGTAAGTTTAAAGGGAGAAGCCTTTTTTGAAGTGGCCAAAGGTAAAAAATTTCAGGTAATATCTGAGCGAGCGACTACCGAGGTTTTAGGAACTTCGTTTAACATCCGGGCACGAGGGAATGTATACGAGGTATATTGCGCTACTGGTAAAGTGCGAGTGAAGGCGTTACAGGGCAATGAAATTGTGTTGGTACCCGGAGAATAGGGAACAGTAGAAAAGAAAGGGGCGAAAAAGAAGACGGGAGCTATAAAAAAAGAAGAGGTGCTATCATGGAGACTTCAAAAGTTTATCTACAACACTACCCCGCTGGCAAAAGTACTCCAAGATATCGAGCGGCACTACAACGTAAAAATTGAGATAGACTTGTCTAATGTGGGTGAATACAATTATACCGGACTGTTTAGCCGGAGGGTGTCGGTAGAAGAAGCCCTCAAAATTATCTGTTTGAGCTTTGGGTTTGAGCTAGAGCGGATTTCAAACCACTCGTTTAGTATAAAAAAATAAATATTGAAGATTTTTGTAGTCAGATGTTTTGTGGCCCATTTTTTACGAGTGATGAGCATTGGTTTGTTCATCACTTTTGGGGTTTATAGCCAAGCTAACGGCCAAACCAATGGCCAGGCCATTCGTCTCCATTATACCAAGTTACCCTTCAACGAAATTTTACTGGACTTGAACCAACGCTACCAAATTCAGATTTCAGTAAATGCCAAATACGCATCTAATTGCGTGATTTCTATCAAAAAACAATTTGCCAGTGTAAATGAAGCGTTAGAAGCATTGGCCAAAAAATGTGACCTGGAACTGGTCAAAATCAGTAATGTATATACTTTCCGGCCGCCTGTTCCGGCCAAGCCCCCGTCCCTGGTAAAAAAAGAAAAAATCATTCGCTACCACTATCGGGGAGTAGTAGTAGAAAGTAGTTCTCAAGAACCTTTGCCCTATACCTTGATTAAGCTGGCCAATGGACATGTGGTGACCGATGAAAACGGTTACTTTTCATTCAAAGCTAGCCAGAAAAGCGTTACCGCTCAGTTTCATCATTTGGGGTATCAGGTCACCAGTACGTTATTGTTACCAGGGCAAGTTTCCAAAGTGGCGTTACTTTCTCAGCCCCAGTTGTTGGAGGAGGTCGTGATTACGAGTCGTTCGAAATTGACCGAAGTACAAAAGGAAATCCCGAGTACTCGTTTGGGCCAGGATGCCGGGCACATTGCTTTTAATGACATTGCCAATAATTTAGTACCTGGTAATAGTGATAATCTCATTTTCAATAACTTACGTTTGTATCCAGGAATCATGGCAGCCGGAGAGTCCATTACCGATTATGTAATTTGGGGATCGTATGCCGGGCAAAACCACGTGATTTACGATGGCATTACCTTGTTTAACAGCTGGGGGATCAACGACGATATTGGGCGGGTAAATCCTTACATGGTCAAGAATGTTAATTTGTACAAAGGGGGATACAATGTGCCTTATGGCGATAGAGTAGGAGGAGTGATCATGATTGATGGACGTTCGGGAGATCGACAAAAACCTGAACTGGGCCTGAGTTTGAGCAATCAACTGGCCAATGCTTATGTCAATGTACCCATGTTCAATAACCAGGCTTCGCTGCAATTGGCGGGGCGCAAAACCTATTATGATTTGTTGGACCTGTCGGCTACCCCCAAGGCCGATAACGAATTCATTGTACCAACTTACGATTATACTGATTTTAATCTGAAATTGACTGCTTCGTTGGCCAATCGTGACGTGCTCGAGGTCAGTGTCATTGGCAGCCAGGATAGTTACAATGGAGCATTCGAAAGCAATTTTAGACGAAGAGTCATTGAAGATGTACAAGTAAGCTCTCGACAAGTGGGCAGCTCGCTTCGGTATGCCAAGCGCTGGCGAAATGGGGGCACCACCGACCTTTTGCTCTCCCAGAGTGAATACCAACCCGAGTTACAAACCAATTACAGCATACAAACCATCAACCCCAATGTGCCCAACGAGGTCAAGACTTTTAACTGGACCAATACGGTAAGTGAACAAACCGGCCGGCTGACCCATCGTTTTTCGGCGGCCAATCACCATCAGTTACAACTGAGCGCAGGATGGATCAATCAAGCGACTACTTTAAAATCTACTGGAGCCCAAAGGGCCCTGCAAGACACCCAAAGTCAGCAGGGGCGTTGGTCGTTGTATGCCCTGGATCAAATGCAATGGGGGGCGTTGAGTTTGGATATGGGTTTGAAAGCCGATGTTACCGAGTTTCAGACCACGCCTTACCTGCAACCTCGAATCAATGGGCGATTCAAAATAACACCAAAGTGGAACTTCAATTTTGGCTGGGGTATTTACAATCAGTTTGTTTCCAAGTACTCGGTGATCGATGAAGTAGGAAACCAACGCGATGTGTGGCAAACCAGCAATGGAGGGGTATTTCCAGTATTGCGGGCGGTGCATCAGGTGGCTGGGGTGGCTTACTTGACCCCTCTCTGGGAAATAAGCCTGGAAGGACACCTGAATACATTTGATGGGGCCAATCGATATTTTATTGGGCGCAATGGGCTTCCATTTTTTGCCGGGGGGGATGTACGCTCCCTGGGCCTGGATTTGTTTGTCAAGAGGTGCTTATTTACCCACGAGTTCTGGGTGGCTTATTCGCTGGCCAAGGTAGAAGAACGCTTTGCGGTCAACCAGCGTAGACTACTGTCTTACAAAGAGGCACCCCAAAGCCAACGTCATGAGCTCAAGGTAGCCGCAGTACTCAATTTTGCTCCATTTTTTCTTACCTTGACCAACGTCAACGGATCGGGGTTTATCAACAATACGGTAGAAAAAGCCAACCAGGGAGTGGCACCCTATTGGCGGACTGATGTAGCGGCCCAATACCGTTTTCGCCTCCAGAAGTTGCGTTGCCAGGCTGGATTCTCAATTCTGAATGTATTCAATCGTAGCAATGTCCGCCTCAACCAATCGGTCAATGTACCCGATGGTTCAGTAATCAATACCATTGGCATTCCTTTCACCCCTACTTTTTATTTGAATGTGGGGATTTAATCAGATATCTTATTGTTAAATGGCTATGTGGTTTAGTTCCTGTTGGTCTGTTTGCAATTCCATAATCAGTGAATTATAAATTGACAACCAGCATTGAGCAATGTTGCTGAGCCTGTTGTCATATATTGTAATATTTCTTCCGAGTATAAATCACTACGTTTGAAGCCTCGCCTTAAATCGTAAATATTATGCCGGAACAAATACAAGCTTCAAACAGCAACGAACAAATAAGCACTGCTTCCCAACGGGTACCGCAACACTC
>CALDJV010001202.1 GCA_937899305.1 uncultured Cytophagaceae bacterium | reverse complement strand
AATCTCAACCTACAACATTTACCTGCTACAATTGGCCAACTCAAAAAACTAAAAAGCCTGGATGTATCTTTTAACCAACTCAAAACATGTCCTGAAACCATTGAGGGACTCTCGCAAGTAGAAGTGGTATTGCTGCAATACAATCAACTACAACGTTTACCCTCGGTAATTGGTAACCTCAAAAACCTACAGTATTTATCATTGATGCGCAATCGTTTGCGTAGGCTACCCGATGAAATAGGGCAGTGGTATGCAATGCGGGAATTGGATCTAACCAACAATCTGCTACATAAGCTACCTGCTACCATAGGCAACCTGCGCCGCATGACAAAATTGCTGTTACGTAACAATCAACTAACGAACTTACCCGAATCCATTCAAAACCTACAAAGTTTAAGATTATTAGACTTACGATACAATCCGATATCAGTCCAGCATATTCATCAAATTCGCCAATGGTTACCTCGAGCGGAGGTCCGGTTTTAGTATTTTCAACTTCGCAATATTACCTTCCTAAAAGTAAGTGACACCCTACGCCCTCGCACAATGGTTTGGCCTTGCGCTTTTTCTTTTTTATTGGCCCGAATGCTATGTTGCCATTGATAACGCGCATCACCCGTGAGCATTACCGCACTACAAGGTTCTAAAATCACTGCCACATCCTGTTTATCTTTCAAAGCAGTAAAATGCATGACACAGGGTGTTCCTAAACTTACCGACATAATCACATCATCGAAACAAGGCTCACAATCTACATGTCGGGCAATGCCCTGCCCTGGTTCGTACTCATTGATGATCACTTGGTCAAACAAATAAGGCACTAATTTTTGATCTTGAGCTTGTTGGGCCAAACCCGCTGCCCAATCGGGCAAATCACCCACTTTCATTGAAGCGTCGATTGCTCTTTTTTTGTAGTCATATTTATAACCGTAGTGTTGTACCCGCCGCTTAAGGTCATCTAACCAAGGCAAGGCGTCAATGTTGGCCAATAGGGCATCGTGGGATTCTGGAGAAATAAAATTTGGAATATACTGTAAACCAGTAACTTGATCGATTATTTGGTTCATGTAGAGATTTTGTTTTAGAAAATAACTTTACAACGAGGAAGCCAGCTTTTAATTTGCGCTTGTTGGTTCAAAGTGAATGGATTTCCAGCTAAATTCAAGGTTTCTAACTGGGTCAATGCTTTGATGGTTTCCGGCAAACGAGTGAGTTCATTTTCACGCAAATCCAACCCCATCAACTTGTTCAGCTGGCCTATTTCAGGAGGTAAATGCGTAATTTGATTGAATGCCAACTCCAAATACAAGAGTTCTTCCAACTGTCCAATTTCAGCGGGAAGCGTGGTCAAGTTATTTTCTTCTAGCCGTACCCAGTTTACTTGCTTCAGGGCGGCTATTTCGGGAGGCAAAGCAAGCAATGAAGCAGTCAAAACACACAAACTTTCTAGTTTTGACAAGTGCTTTATTTCAGGAGGAAATGTCTCGAGATAGCCCCCCTCGATGATGAGCTCTTTGAGGTTGGTCAATTTTCCAATCCCATCAGGAAGCGCTTGAAAAGTTTGATCGCTGAGGTATATTTCCTGAATGTTTGCAATGTAATCATGCTCTAGGTTTGAGGCGATGCATAAGAACGGGAATTTTCGCAACTCTTGCGCTACTTTGTTCCCATATGCCCCTTGAAGCCCTACACATAGCTCAAACGCCAACGCAATATTGGTAGCATCTCCAGTAGTCAATAGACTCAATATTTTTTGATCGGTTGCCTCAGGCATTTACCCCTCCTAATAAAGTTTTAGCGATTTTGATCTCAAAGTAAGAATATTTGCCCCCAAAATGCTCGTGGATGGGCTTGAAACCGTCTGCATCGGCACTGTGGTGCAATAACTGCTGAATATCCCGTACGGCCTCGGCGCTGGTATACTGCATCAGGTCAATGGGGTACCCTTTTTCGTACAAAGCAGTCAAATGACTCTCAATGGTGATGGTACTCGGTGCTTTTTCCTCAGTTTTGGCTCGCTCGGCATTGATTTGCTTTGGGGTAAGCCCTTGTTTGTATAATTGAAAAGTAACCAAATGAGAGGCACCCTTGACTGTAGAACCTGATTTAAACTGGGCCAGTGAAGTTTTGATAATTGCTTTGATAAATGGCACCCCAAATTGTTCAAGCTTGGCTTGGGTTACCCCCGATACTTCCAGAAAATCTCGCTTGGTGTAGGGTCGTTGCTTGCTCATGTCGGTCAATGTAGCATCGTTGAATATAATGTGAGGGGCAATGTTATGAGCATCGGCCATTTGTTTTCGTAGGTTGCGTAGCTCGTCAAACAAGGCCCCCGATAAAGTCTGTTTTTTCGATCTGGTCTTTTCGGTTTTAGCCTTGGCAAAGGTTTTTTCGGTAGGCTTGGAGAGCAAAGCGGGTTGTTCTTTTTTCAGTGCTTTTTGCCCCAAATCAGTTACTTTCAGAGCCAGCTTTTCATCGTAAGCAATTTCAAAGAAGCCCAAATTAATCATTTGTTGGATGTAATGTCGCCAATCTTGAAAACTTGCTTCGCGCCCCACTCCAAAAGTCTTTACCTGGTCATAGCCATTTTCTATAATGTGTTGGTTTTTAGACCCTCGAAGTACCTCTATCAAGGTATTGACTCCAACCTGTTGCTGAAGCCTGATGCTGGCCGACAATGCTTTTTGGGTCAAAATAATTCCATCAAATTTTTCGGTAGGATTGCGACATACATCGCAATTGCCACAGTTTTCGGTCAGTGATTCGTTGAAATAATTGAGTAAAATACGCCGACGACAAATGTCGGCATCGGCAAATTGAAGCATTCGGTCTAGCTTGGCATATTGCAAAGCCTTGAATTCGGGATTTTCTATATCTGCAATGATGTCCCGGAGGATTTTCACATCACCATAACTATAAAATAAAATTGCGTCACTTTTTAAACCATCGCGCCCCGCTCGCCCAATCTCCTGGTAATACCCTTCTACGTTTTTGGGCATGTTGTAATGAATCACAAATCGCACATTGGGTTTGTCTATCCCCATACCAAAAGCAATGGTGGCACAAATGATTTGGGTATCGTCTCTCAAAAAACTTTGTTGCACCTGGGCCCGACGCCTGCTGTCTATTCCAGCGTGGTAATAATCGGCCGAAAAGCCTGCGCTTTGGAGTTTTTTAGCCAGGTTTTCGGTATTTTTTCGGCTCAGGCAATAAATGATCCCCGATTGGTTGGGGCGGGTTTCCAGATATTTGATAATTTTTTTGATCCGATCCTGCCCAGGAGATACCAACAAACGAATGTTTTTACGATCAAAAGAAGCAATGAATATTTCGGGTTCGATCAGGTTGAGCTGGCGTAAAATATCTTTGCGGGTGGTTTTGTCGGCAGTAGCAGTCAACGCCACAATGGGTACCTGGGGAAACTGCGCCTTCAACAACCCTAGTTGGGTATATTCAGGACGAAAATCGTGCCCCCAACTAGAAATACAATGGGCCTCGTCGATGGCAAATAAGCTTACTTTGATATGCAACAAGAAATCCCTAAAGCCCGCACTCACCAATTTTTCGGGTGACACATACAACAGCTTAATCGTGCCTTCTTTGCATTGTTGTTCTATGGTGTGCTGTTCTTCCATAGATTGTGTACTGTTGTAAAACGTAGCAGCAATGTTGTTTCTCTGCAAAGCTTCTACTTGGTCTTGCATGAGTGCAATCAAAGGAGAAACCACAATGGTTACTCCCTCAAACATCAGGGCTGGAACTTGATAACAAATCGATTTTCCCCCTCCAGTAGGCATCAATACCAAGGTGTCCTGGCCAGCCAGTACTTTCTCGATGATGTTTTTTTGCAATGGGCGAAACTCATTGTAACCAAAGTGTTGTTGGAGGATTGCTTCGGGCGTTTGGTTCATATTGGGCTAAAAAAATGGTAATGTTGGAGGTTATTTTACGTAAAATTAAGGAGTTTATTCAATATTTTTGAATAATCACGGCACCTTTCAAGCTAATAATATGGGTAAATCACTCAATTACAACAAAGCGCTTGGAATACAATATCAGAACAACTGAAATATCAAACCAAGCCCTTCAGGTGTATTTTGGAAAGTCATCCTACCATTATTTTTTCAACTTTAAAAGAATAAACTTTGTCTCAAAATGCTCTATCAAAAAAGGAGAAGTCAATTTTTTAGATATAGTAGCAATATTTTTTGTATCAGTCAAAACTATGGAGTTTATTCAATAACTTTAAATACAACAGCAGACTTACTTAATTTACAAAGTACCAAGCGTTTGGTTAAAGTGGCACTGTTCCTCTGCCAACAAGGTCTATGTAATATGATACAGCAACTTAAATTTTAAATATAAAACAACAATCTATCTAATGAAAAAACTACATTATGCCTTACTTTGCTTCATTTGCATCTTGTCGGCTTGTAAGACAGAACCTACTGAGCAAGCGGCCAAACAAATGAGTGAAATTAGAATGAGGCTCAAAAAAGCAGCGGCCTTGTTGCCTGCCAAAGGCCAGGAAAAAGTCATCAATCCTAAACGAGGCAGTTTGCCCCAACTTTTTACCCTCGGAGAGTTTAGTAAAAAGGAAGAACTCAACATTCTCCAGATCAATCGTCCGCATTTGGCCGCAATGCTAGAAAAAAACACCTCTGTCAAAGATGCGGACGATCAAGGTTTGACCATCTTCTCGGCTTCTGGTTGGGAAATGCTGGATCCTGATCCATTTGAAAGTAACAGCGAAACCAAGTATTCCCACGAAAAAAACGTTCAAGATTTATATGACAAACAATACCTCCGGGTGACTCAGGTAGTGTCTTATACTCCAGGCGAAATAGAAAACAAAACCATTAAAAAATCAGCCGAATATAAGGTCTGGTTTTGGCTGATAGACTTAAAGAATAATCAACTTTTGGGCGCGCGGCAGGTAGAGGGCAAGTCAGGGCAATTTGTATTTACGATGATCGAAAAAGGTGAAAAATATGATGGCAATGCCGCACTAGCCAGCAATGCTCGAGGCGATGTCAACAAGAAAATCGAAGGCATTTTGAAAGAGTGGGCGGATAAATCTTTTAAGTAGTTTTTTTAGTTAGGAGTTGGTAGTTTTCTTTAGTCCACGGTCGATAGTCCAC
>CALDJV010001201.1 GCA_937899305.1 uncultured Cytophagaceae bacterium | reverse complement strand
AAAAAAATCACAATTTTGCAATAAAAATGATACGAACTCACTTATGCTAAGATATCTAGGGTTGATTTGCGGCTTTGCAGTGCTCAGTATTAATACTTCTTTTGCCCCTCGGAACGTCTCACCGACCGAAGAGAAAATAAAAAAAAATACCGTCAGAGGCTACAAAGTAAAAACAATAGTGATAGATGCCGGACATGGAGGTAAAGATCCGGGTACCTTGGGTAAACGAACCAAAGAAAAAGACATCACATTGCGGGTAGCTCTGGAGTTGGGGCGCATTATCAAGCGCAATATGCCAGGAGTTAAAATTATCTATACCCGCACTACCGACAAATTTGTAGAACTGTATCGACGGGCTGAAATTGCCAACCAGGCTAAAGCCGATTTGTTTATCTCTATTCACTGTAATGCTGCCCCCCGAAAAGCGCGTAACCGTACTAAAGTGCATGGTGCTGAAACATACATTATGGGGAACCACGTATCGGAAGCAAACTTGGCCATTGCCCGGAGAGAAAATGCGGCTATTTTTCTAGAAAAAAACTACAAGAGAAACTATGGTGGATTCAATCCCAATTCGCCTCAGTCGTACATATTACTTTCTATGAATCAACAAGTACACATGAAACACAGCCTGAGTTTGGCCCGAAAAATAGATTGGGAATTTAAAAAACGAGTACGTCGTACTACTCGAGGAGTCAAACAGGCCGGATTTTATGTGTTGGCGCGTACTGCCATGCCTAGTGTATTGATAGAGTTGGGGTTTTTGTCTAACCCTACCGAAGAACGTTACCTGAATGATGCATTGGGGCAAATTTACTTGGCATCGGCCATTTACCGGGCTTTTCGGGCTTATAAAAAGGAATTAGAAACCCAATAAAAGTCAGTATAGAAATGGTGGTATAGTACCTTGTTTTTTGATCCAGCGATGCAGCAATTTTGCTAATTTGGCTTCTTTGCTTAATTTTGATTAATTATACAACAGAATTTACACCAGCCGTTTTACCTTGCCATAAACACAACCAAATGTTTGTGTAGCAGTTGAATACTAAGAAACTTTATACCCAGTAAATGAAAATATCAAAGGAACTTAAAATTGGTTTGTTGGCGCTGATCTCAGGGGCGGCCCTTTACCTCGGATTCAACTTTTTGAAAGGATCTGATTTTTTTTCACGAACCAATCATTTTTATACCATTTTCCCCAAAGTAGATGGTTTGACGGTGTCTAACCCGGTGACAATCAACGGACTCCAGATTGGTAGGGTCAGAGAGATTAAAATCTTACAAGGCAACAACAATAAAATGCTGGTGACAATTGCCCTCCGTAGAGACATTGTCATTGGAAAAAATGCATCGGTCAAGCTAGGAGCCATAGATCTACTCAGTGGCAAACAATTGATGTTAAATGTAGGAACCACCTATGAATTAGGCTCTCCTAAAAATATGCAAAGTGGTGACACGATTACCAATGCAGTAATCGACGAAGACATCATGGCCAAGGTCACCAAGCAAGTAGAACCCATTACCAAAAAGGTAGATTCTACCCTGATTTACATTAATGGTTTGCTGAAGGAATTATCAGGAGCAGGTGACAAAGTAAAGTCGATGCTCAACGATGCTTCCAGCCTAACGTCTAACCTGGATAACACGCTTCGCAAACAAGGCGGAAACATAGATGCCATTATGGCCAATCTTCGCAACTTGTCTACCTCATTGGTAGAAACCGAGAAAAGCTTCAAGCCCATTCTCAAGAAAGTAGATAACATTGCCGGACAAGCTAGTCGCTTGGAATTGGATAAAACCCTGGCCAACACCAACAAAACCGTGACCGAACTCAACAAGGTATTGGAAACGATCAACAAGGGACAAGGAACTTTGGGGAACCTCATTAAAAATGATACCCTCTACAACAACTTGGAAAAGCTGACTAACAACTTGGATCAACTCATGACCGATTTCCGGGAGAACCCTAAGCGTTATGTGCATTTCTCAGTTTTTGGTAAAAAAGACAAGAAGAAGAAAAAGGGGGGCAAATAATCATAAAAACAGCGACGGTATTGCAAGGCAGGTACTATTCCCATTCCCAATAAACAAAAAACTAGCTCAGTAGTTAGATAGTAAAACGGAAAAAATAAAGTAATCCAAATTTGGTGTAATATCTAGTTGCTAG
>CALDJV010001200.1 GCA_937899305.1 uncultured Cytophagaceae bacterium | reverse complement strand
TTTTTATAATTTATTGCTTTTTGGCAAGCCAAAATCTATTTGCCCAAACTTCTAGAAAAGACCGATGTGGTACCATGGCGATGTACGAAAACCACGTAAAGCGTAATTGGCGTCCTCGGAAACTTGGGAGTTTTGAAAATTGGATGGCTAAAAAAATTCAAGAAAAACGTCGTCAACGTACTACAGCTACGGTTTATGAAATTCCAGTGATTGTACATATCGTACATTCAGGCGACGAATTGGGGCACGATAATAATATTTCCTACGATCAAGTACTTTCTCAAATGATTGTGCTGAATCAGGACTTTCGCCGCACCAACCCTGATACAACCGATACTCCTTCGGTTTTTGCGAGTATAGCGGCCGATACCGAAATCTTGTTTAAACTGGCCGTAGTAGATACCACGGGCGAATTGTTGAAAGAACAAGGTGTACATCGTTATGTGGATGCTTCACGAGAAACCTGGTCGATGAATGAGATTGAGACCATTCTGAAACCTGCGACCATTTGGGACCCCAATAAATACTTGAATATTTGGGTAGTACCTTTCTCGAACAATAATACACTAGGGTACGCCCAGTTTCCAGAACAGTCTGGTTTGCAAGGAATTAGCATTGACCCAAATACCGATAAACCTGAAACTGATGGAGTAGTGATCAACAATCCGTTTTTTGGGTCTAACTATACCAGTATTGGTGCTGGCTTTTCGTTGGCCGCCAATTTTGATCGGGGTAGAACCACCACCCACGAAGTTGGGCATTGGTTGGGGTTACGACATATTTGGGGAGATGGGGGCTGTGGGCAAGACGATTTTTGTGATGATACCCCAGCAGCTGGTCGCGATAACGATGGTTTGGGAGATTGTAGTTTTCCAGGACCCAATACCTGCACCAATGATGGACTGGATGATATGTTTCAGAATTATATGGATTATACCAATGATATATGCATGAACTTGTTTACCAACGATCAGAAAACCCGCATGCGTACTGTACTGGAAAACTCTCCCCGCCGCAAAGAAGTAGTAGCCAATGCCAATTTGGTACTGGCCACCAACCAATCTCAGGTATTGGCGAATACCACCCGTTTGTTCCCCAATCCTGGGGTGGCCAACACCCAGCTACAAATTAATAACGAATTGCAAGGAACGATCACGGTGAGCATCAGTGATTTGAGAGGAGTAGTATTGCGAAAAAGCATTGCTACCAAAGCAAGCACCCAGTTACAATTGGATTTGCCCATCCAAGATTTGCCCAAAGGAGTATACATTGTGACTATTAAAACGAAAAACGGAAGCACCAGCAAACGTTTGGTGAAAAAATAATACACTTTCAAGAAATTAGAATCGGCCCTGCTTACTTATAGTAAAACGGAAAAAATAAAGTAATCCAAATTTGGTGTAATATCTAGTTGCCAGACGATTCAAAAAATCTTTGCGTAGCCAAAGCTACGGAACTATTTTTTGAGGAAGTATGGCGACGAGAGATCAGCCAAATGGATTAGGTTATTGATGTAGTTTTACATAGATAAAAATGATGAAGAAATTGTTTATAATTACCTGTTTGGCTTGGGTAGTTTGTCAACAAACCCTGGCCCAAAACTCCAAACATCGTTGTATTACTTCTCCCGAATACCAAGGAATTGTTCATTACAATCTGAGGGCCCAAAATTTGGCCATGTTTGAAACCTGGATGGCTCAAAAACGGCGGGAGCAAGTGAATCGTCGTACCCAAGAAAAGATTTATGAGATACCGGTGATTTTCCATATTGTACATTCTGGTGATATCAAAGGTCAAGGAAACAACATTTCCCGTGAGCAAGTGATTGCTCAAATGATCGTGCTCAATCAAGATTTTCGCCGTACCAACCCCGATGCCGCCGATACCCCAGAAGCTTTTCAAGAGATAGCCGCAGATATCAAAATCCAGTTTAAATTGGCGCAATTGGATGAAAATGACGAAATAATGGAGGAACCAGGCATTCACCGATATGAAGATCGTTCACGAGCGACCTGGACTCATGAAGAGATTCAAGAAATTTTGAAACCTACGACGATTTGGGATCCTGACAAATACTTGAACGTATGGGTGGTACCATTGAGCAATAACAATGACTTTGGGTATGCCCAATCTCCTGAACAGTCGGGGCTAACTGGAGTAGTGATTTTGCCTTCTGATAAACCTGAAACTGATGGGGTATATGTAAATGTCCGTACTTTTGGTTCTAACTTTACCAGTGTAGGAAGTAGCTTTAGATTAAGACTTAATTACGACCGGGGGCGTACCCTTACCCACGAAGTAGGTCATTGGTTGGGTTTGCGTCATATTTGGGGAGATGGAGGTTGCGGTCAAGACGATTTTTGTGATGATACTCCAGTAACTGGGCGTGACCATGACGGGTTGGGAGACTGCAGTTTTCCCGGACCTAACACTTGCAGTAGTGATCCTCGGCCCGATATGTTTCAGAATTATATGGATTACACCAATGATGTATGCATGAATTTGTTCACCAATGATCAAAAAGCCCGCATGCGCATCGTATTAGAAAATGCCCCTCGCCGCAAAGAAGTAATCGCCAATGCCGATTTGGTATTGGCCATCAATCGATCGCAGGTCTTGGCCAATACCACGCGACTGTTTCCTAACCCTGGGGTGAATCATACCCAGCTACAAATGAATAACAAATTGCAAGGAGCGATCACCATCAACATCAGTGATTTAAGGGGAAAAGTATTGCAAGAAAGCATTGCTACTAAAGCAAGTACCCAGGTACAACTGGATTTACCCATCCAAGGTTTGCCCAAAGGAGTATACATTGTAACGATTAAAACAAAATACGGAAGCACCAGCAAGCGTTTGGTAAAGCAATAAACTAGATTTCAAAACGATTTTTTGGGTAATATACTTTGATAATCAGTAGTTTAAGTATTAGTTGTCCTTGTGATTGCAAATGCGCTGAGTTGGATACATTTAAGACAATCGCCCACCATTGATCACTCTAGTACCTCATTGGTTACCAACACTGTTTCCTCTAAAGCATTTTTTGAGGTGTGATTCACCCGTTTCCTTTCCCCTCGTTGTTTCAAATATTCATACAGAGTGGTGTTCATCAGCATCAGCAGCAAACCATAAAAGGTGTCTTCTACGGGGATGGTAAACATTCTGACGGATAGGTTTTCGGCGTTATTGTACCATACTACTTGTTCTTGGATGAATGAGCCGGTAAGGACGCCATTGACAATAAAAAAGGGTACCAACCAAATGGCCATGGCCAGGTAAAATCTTCCTAAGTAGTTGGCTTTGAATACCCAAAGGTGTAGCAGTAAAAAACTGGCCGTGAGTATAAAAGTGAATGAAGTATACCATTTCCAAGGTATGCTCACTGTAATGGCCACCAACCCAATGATGAGTAACACCGTAATTGCATTGGCATATGGTCCTAAAATATCTTGCTTAACATAATAATTAGTTACCTCATATACAAACAAGCAACAGTAGGGGATTGTGATAAAGAAAAGCCATTCACCCAAGGGCAAGTTGATGATCTCAATACCTGATAAATACCGTGGGTTGAATCCCCAAATACCCCAATTGGTAAAGACAATGTCCCAGGCAATAAAAAACGCACCTACAATACCCAACGAGGGTAGAAGGTAGCGCCATTGTTTGTAAAAGTTGACCCTTGGGTCAAAGCTTTTGATCAAGGGAACCAAAATCGCCAGGAAGTTGATAAGTAGATATAGGTAAGGCATGATAAATTGAGTTCGGTAAACTTTAGGAGATTGTCTTATCACCAAGAGACCAAATATGACCAAGAAGGGCCATAAGTAATGAGAAAAGTCGAATAACCGAGCTTTCCTAAATGGCGAAAGCATCCGTTTGTGTAACTGTAGTTAATCACAAACGAATGTTTTCGCTAAGGTGCGTCAGATTTGGTGTTGCCATTGTTTTAGGCGTTTTCAAACCCTTTTTTCTTGGCAATTTCTTGTTTGGCTTCTTTCAAAAATTTCAGTGGGAAAAGCAACATTCCAAAGCATTCGCCTTCTTCTTTGTTCAAATGACGGTGATGGGCTCGGTGGGCGCGTCTTACCGCTAAAAAATAGGGATGATTGGCTTTTTTGAGAATTTTGAAACGCTGGTGAATAAAAACATCGTGTACCACAAAATAGGCGAATCCATAGATGGCAATGCCTGCCCCAATCCATACTCGGAAATCGTTGCCGTTCATCATACCAAACATGATACAAAGCCAACTTGGAATGGCAAAAATGAGGAAAAAGGAGTCATTTTTCTCAAAGAAACCAGGTTCTTTTTGGTGGTGGTCTTTGTGTAATATCCACAATAGCCCATGCATGAGATACTTATGGGCAAACCAAGCCGCAAATTCCATAAATAAGAATGTAGCCAGTACAATTGATATATTGAGAAGTATCATCTTAGTTAAAAGTTTTGGGCTACAAGCATAAGCAATGCCCATTGCTTGTAGTTAGTAACTGACCTTTCACAGGTCAAAAAAATGTTTATTTCTAATAAGTACTAGTTCCGAAGCTCAAGTTAAAGTCTCAACAACTAGGTTTCACTAAGCCTTTCATTTTTTTCTGCAGCAAAAAAAACGAAACAAAAAATGCCGCGGCTCTAGTCTGTCTAGCTAAACTT
>CALDJV010001199.1 GCA_937899305.1 uncultured Cytophagaceae bacterium | reverse complement strand
TAGGGTGGTTTTAAAGCTAGTAATTAATATATAATAAGCTTACAGAAATATTCAATAATAGTTTTACTCCAGGATTTACGCAAAAGAATCGTAACTGTTTTGTCTTTCTTGTTATACTTGGCAAAATCAATTTAATTTTTTCCCATATCTCCTTCCCAAAGCATTGGTTACTACAAATATTCGGTTTCAATTTAAAAAAGAATCAGGTTTTAAGCAGGCACCTAGGGGTATACATATGGCATACATGGCAAAAATCACCTGTTTAGCAACGCTTGACAAACCTGATAAAATCATATCTTAAAGTCACTTCATAAATAATACCTAATTCGGCAAGGACATCTAAACACACATGATAAGTAACTGTTAATCAACACTCTAAATATTTAAATATTTCGATGTGTACCAGATGTGAACCTCAAGGCCAACTCATTGTATACTGGTCAAACGAGCATTTTAAGAAAAACCCCAAGAACTTGCGAATGTTTTCTATCTCACAGATCAAAAAGCAACCGTCAAGACAAAGCTTCATTTAAAATAAACATTGCTACCAGATTAATCACCACATAGTTGTTGATTCATCTGTCTTTGAAATAGTAAACAGGTGTATTTATTAACCACATTTATCTTTAAAACCCGATGACCAATATGATTCTGATTCCCCCATAGCTTGTGAAACAAATATGCCACTCATAGGACGTTTGTCTTTCATTTTTAGGTAATCATCTTATGCGGTGGGCACTTGCGATCACGAAACACCAGCATTTTTTTTAAAAAACCTCTTCGAGGCCTAATACCACAAATATTAATTCCTAGCATACACACATAAAAGGGCAGTGTTAGCCCAAGCTATTTTTATAAATATCTTTTAATATGAAAAGACTGAAATATCTTTGTTTATTATTATCTGTAGTAGGGTTTATTTCCCAGGCCCAAGCTCAGATAACCATCCAGGAAACTGGTGAAAAAAGAAAATGGCACGATATCAAATTGATGATCACGTTGCCCAATTCATTGAGTGAAAATACGGGTACTTTTACCAATCACCGAGTAGATGTTGTTTGTCAGCATAGTAGCGGAACAACCCTGAGAATACCCGCCTATTTTGCTGCAAACGGTAATGCGGCCAACACTCAAGCAAAATCGGGTAAAATCTGGATGGCTCATTTTCGTCCTAACAAAACAGGTAACTGGACTTACCGGGTATTGTATTACCAGGCAAACAATGTGGCGGTATCAGCAGTCAATACATTGCCTGCTCCAGTCCAAAGTACCAATCCTAAAACCATCTCAATTGCGAATTCCAACAAGGGCAATGCTGATTTTAGAAGAAAAGGTCGTTTACGATACCAGACTACCGGCACCAAGCAACAAAGACGCTATTTACAATTTGCAGATAGCAAAGAGTTTTTCTTAAAACTGGGTCCTGACTCTCCCGAAAACTTATTGGATTACGTAGAGTTTGACTTTGACGATCGAGTAAATAACTGTGGACTTTGTTCTCGTCATCAGTGGCAACCACACGTAAAAGATTATGATAATAGCAAAGATCCGTTTTGGGGAAGCAGTACCAATAAAAAAGGCAAAGGCATTATTGGGGCGATGAATTATTTGCGTAAGCAAAAAATGAACTCGGTATCTATGTCACTATTTGGGGGAGATGATAAAAATGTTTTTCCCTGGACCAAAGTAAATCAAAAAACCGTTTTTGATGTTTCTAAGTTGGCACAATGGCAAATTGTACTAAACCATGCCGAAAGACAAGGTTTGATGCTCCACCTAAAACTAGCCGAAGCTGAAAACTGGAGTGCCTTGAATTCCTTTCAAATCAAGCTCTACTATCGTGAAATGGTCGCCAGATTTGGTCATCATTTGGCATTGGAATGGAATGTATCAGAAGAGTATGGAGGAAGAATCGAACCCAATACTGCAGCCAAACGTGCTGAAGTTGCTCGAACCGTGAGTGAACGCATCAATTTCCTGGCTTCTGTTGACCCATATCAAAATCTAAGGGTGATTCACACCTACCCCGGTCGCCATGACATGTACAATGAATGGTTGAAACCTGCCTATCCATTTACTGGTGCTTCTATCCAGTCTAATAGCCGAAACAATTACATTGGAGCATATCCCGAATTACAAGAATGGGTGACCAAGTCTACCGCAACCAACACTCCCTGGGTGGTATCGTCTGATGAGCAAAATCCTGGATCTAACGGTATGTTTACTGCCAAAAGCATCAATGTAAGTACAGTACTTCCCGAAGCACGTACGCGTATGTTATGGCCTACTTTGATGGCAGGTGGGGCAGGTATTATGTGGTATGGTGGTGGCGAAGGAGACTTCAAAACTGAAAACTACAACCGTTTCAATACGATGTTTACCTGGACACGTTATGCTATTTTGGATTTCTTCAAAGGGCAAAACATCAAGTTTTGGCAAATGCAGAATCGAAACAACCTGGTGGCAGGCAATAATGGACGCAATTTTTGTCTTGCTGAATTGGGCAAAAGCTATGTAGTCTATCTAGAAAACGGAGGAAACATCAAGCTGGATCTTTCGGGGCAAAGCGGTCGTTTTTCGGTACAATGGTTTGATCCACGAAATGGAGGAACCTTAATTAATCGTGCCAATATAACCGGGGGAGGAAAAGTAAACTTGGGTAACCCACCCAACAATACCAATAAAGACTGGGTAGTGTTGGTAAGTGCATCGAGTGGGAGTAATGTATCGGTAACCGGGGTAACCATATCTCCCACCAACTTAAGTTTGGCAGTAGGACAAACTCGTGCCTTGAACGCCACCATCACCCCAGCAAATGCTACCAACCAATCGGTAAGCTGGACTTCGTCTAATACAAGTGTAGCCACGGTCAATCCAAATGGGGTAGTAACTGCAGTAAATGCAGGGAATGCGACCATTACCTGTACCACCAACAATGGTAACTTTACCGCCACTAGTACCCTTACGGTAACTGCTGGCACCGGCTGTACCTCTGATTATGAGGAAGTAGGCGGAATGGTGATCATGGAAGCAGAAAACCTAAAAGTAGCAGGAACGGACTGGAAGGTAGAAAGCAATGTGGCTGGGTTTACAGGTGGTGCCTACATCAACTGGACCGGAGCCAATAGCTTTGGTAGACCTGGACTAGGAGTCATCACAACTACCATTCGCATCAACACTCCTGGTAAATACCAATTCCAATGGAGATCAAAAGTTGGAAAAGGAACCAATTCTACTGAACACAATGACTCTTGGTTGAGGTTTTCAGACGCTTCGGCTTTTTATGGCGAAAAAAATGGCAGTAGAGTATACCCCAGAGGCACCGGATTGACTCCAAACCCCAAGGGATCAAGCGCGGATGGTTGGTTTAAAATTTACTTATCAGGTACCACCAACTGGACCTGGCGCTCAAGTACCAGTGACAATGATGCCCATAGCATTTTTGTAGAATTTGATAGTCCTGGAGTGTATACAATGGAAATTTCTGGCAGATCGCAATCACATTTTATTGACAGAATCGCACTGTATCGTACTGGCAATGGTACCAATCTCAACAATCCAGAAACTCCTTGTAATGGCAACACATCCATTGCAGTTACGGGGCTAAACGTAACTCCTACGAGTGTATCTTTGGAAGTAGGCCAAACTACTCAATTAAACGCAACCGTAAGTCCTGCCAACGCTACTGATCAGTCGGTAAGCTGGTCTTCCTCAAATAACTCAATTGCCACCGTGAATTCAAGCGGTTTGGTTACTGCAATTGGGGCAGGTACGGCAAACATCACTGGTACTAGTAATGATGGAGGTTTTACTGCTACCAGTGCCGTTACGGTAAGGGCCGCAGCCAATGCACTTGCAATACCAGGACGCATAGAAGCAGAGGATTTCGCCAATCAAAGCGGAGTACAAA
>CALDJV010001198.1 GCA_937899305.1 uncultured Cytophagaceae bacterium | reverse complement strand
TAAACCAGAAATGGGATGCATACTGGAATACCATCACTTAATATTGTACAGAAAGCATTTTTATGGACTACAATAGGTATTTATGACTAAATGGGATCACTATACAAAGATTGGTAACCAAAAGGTAGGCGATTGCAAGGGCTAATTGGAGGATGAGTTGAAAATTATACTTGTGCAATTACAGGCAATTTTAATTTTAAAACAAAGGATTCGTACATAGTTTCATTGCAACTGCTTAGTTCAATGTAGGTTTTATTTTCCTCAGGGAAGGTATGCAAAGCAAAGTGGCTTTCGCCCAAGAGCCAAATAGCGGTATAACCTTGAGGCTCAAAAAAGTGCTCCATAAAATTCAAAATTGTAAAACCGCTACCTTCTAGTATAGCGTCAAAAGTCTCTTTTAGTGCCGCTGGTTGCACCTCTTCAACCCACACACGATAATTGTAAATTGCTGCTTTCATAAGTCAAGTTTTTCTTCAATAGAAAGCTAAATTACTTAAAAAAGTAAACAATAAAAAACCCCTTTGTATCACACAAAGGGGTGGGCAATATGGTATGTATTGACGATGCTATTCGTCCCGCAAAGATTCAATAGGATTGATGTAAGCTGCCTTTATTGATTGATACATTACTGCAATTCCAGCTACCATCAATGCAATCAACGCAGTCCACAAAAAACTTTGCCAACCAATACTTATCCGGTAGGTAAAGTTTTGTAACCAATTACGCATAATATAATAAGCCACTGGACCAGCGATCAGCAATGACAAGCCAATCAAACGGATGTATTCCTTAGATAATAAGGTGAAAATTTGAAGTACACTGGCCCCTAAAACCTTACGAACTCCAATTTCTTTGCTTCTCCTTTCTACCGAAAAAGTAGCCAGACCCACCAAACCCAAAGCCGCAATAAACAATGCCAAACCAGTAAATACAATCAATATGTTAGAAGTTCTGGTTTCTGCTTGATAGGTATCCATAAATAATTGATCTACAAAACGATACTCAAAAGGTACCGCAGGCGCCAGCGCTTTCCAGGTACGTTCTGTATAAGCCAATGCATCTGATATTTGGTTTGGGTTTTCGATCTTAAAGGTTAGAAAGCGGTATCCTAAACTATACATTTTAGAGTCTAAATGAAAAAAGGCCAATGGCTCAATATCTCGGTGCAAAGAGGTGAAGTGAAAATCTTTCAACACGCCTATTACTTTGAATTTGGTACCATCGTCACCTCCATAAACCAGTTTCTTACCTACTGCATTTTTCACCTGCCACCCCAACATTCTTACTGCAGCCTCATTGATCACCACGGCATTGGAATCGGTCGAGTATTTTTTTGAAAACAACCGTCCCCGAGCCAGTTTAATCGAAAGTGTCTTCAAATAATCTTTCCCGACATTCATCATGTTAAAGGGAATCTTCACTGCATCTTTTTCATCGGCTCGTAAATGATCCTGCATCCGGATATCTGGTGGCGACGCATCCGATAAACCAGCCTGGCGAATGGCCGCATATAGCAATAGTTTTTGTTGAAAGGTATTTGCGTGAACACCCAGGCGTTCTACCTTTGGAATCGTCACTAATTTTTTGTGATCAAAACCCAGCTTTTTATTCTGCCAGTATTTTAGTTGTTGAAATAGTACCAATGAGGCTACAATCAAAATACTAGAGATACTAAACTGTAGCACCACCAATCCGTTTCTCAATACTTTTCCCTCTTTTCCTCTTTTCATTTTACCCTTTAGGGCATCTGTAGGTCGAAACCTTGTCATATAAAAAGCAGGGTAAAGGCCAGCCATAAAACCAATCACAAAAGGCAGCGCAACAATCAACCCTAAAAACTGAGGTTTTAAAAGCGTAATCAAGGTGAGTTGCTTATTGGTCACTTGATTAAAAAACTTTAACCAAACCTCAATGCCTACCAAGGCCAAGCCAGTTCCTAGCAGCGCAAATAAAAAAGCTTCACTCAAAAATTGCCCTATCAATACCCTTTGGTAAGACCCCAATACTTTTCTGATACCTACCTCCTTGGCTCTTTGAGTGGCTCTGGCAGTGGTGAGGTTCATAAAATTGATACAAGACAACAAAATAATGATGAGGCCAATCATCAGAAACACATAATAATAACGAATGTCGCCTTGTTTGCCCAGTCGGTTAATTGCCTCAGAAGAATACTGGTACACCTCGCTCAATGGTTGGGCATACAAATGCCACGGCTTATATTCACTGATAAAATCCTGGTACGTCTGACCATAAAGTCTCTTGATGGCGGCTCCAGCGTGATTTGCGGGTAAATTTTCCAATTTCTTTTGGAAACTGGCCAATGACGCATTTTCTTTGAGCTTTACATAAGTCACAAAGGTTGTCCATATCCATATCCATTCTCGCTGTGCTACCTTTGGAAAAGAAGACATGGATACGAGCAGATCAAAATCGATGTGCGATTCTCCCGCTTTATTGTCTACTACCCCACTTACTACCAACAACTTTTCTTCATTGTTTTTGGTAAGTTTAATGGTTTTGCCTATTGCCGTTTGATCGCCAAAATATCTCTTCGCAGACGCCTCGCTCATCACTACCTGACCGGGTTTGTTCAATGCTGTTTTTTGATTTCCTTCTTTGAGAGGAAAAGAAAATAAGTGAAAAAAGCTCGAGTCCACGGCCAGCACCTTCTTCTCATCAAAAGACTTTACTACCTGGTTTGCTTCATTGGTATGATTACCTAAAAACCCTCCTACGGGATGTATTCGGCAGACTTGTTCTACTTCGGGTAAAGTACGTAGTAATTTGGCCACCGGAGGGCCCAACGCATCTAGTTTGGCACTGGCATCTTTACTCCATATATTGGTTTGAGTCACTCTGTAAATTTGGTCAGAATTCTCGTGAAAATCATCATAATTTGCTTCATCAAATAAGTACAAAACGATGATTAAAAAAGTACTTAATCCCAATGCAAGTCCTAAAATGTTTAACACCGTGTAAAACTTGTGCTTCCACATATTCCGAAATGCAATCAGTAAATAATTTTTTAACATGGATATTTCAGGTTATATATTGATTATACCTGACTGAATAGACAAAAATAAATCCCTTAATCTAAAGTACTGTCAATCAATATATTACTTATTAAACACATCTATCCAACTGTACCATTAAGGACACTTATGTTCGTTTTCAATACAGTCTTTGATACTGGTAATCACAAATATTTAACTTTTTTTCTTATCGAATAGCGGTTTGATTCAAAACATTTATTTTATGCAAAACGTTACATATATATTTCAAAGGTAAGTTGGTTAAAATTCGAATTTCGGCCAAATAATTGTATTGTTTGGTAGTAAGGCATTTTTGATTAACCAAAAATTTTCAACACATAACTATGTTCTTAAATCAACCCCAGCAAGACGTCCCTGTCGCTGCACACGACTCTGTAACGCTGTACCAGATCGGTCAAAATAATCTTGCTAATTTTTCGCAGTTTGTATTTGACATCATTAGTGAGCGGCAAGCATTTTGATTAAGAGGCATATTGCCCAAAAAATC
>CALDJV010001197.1 GCA_937899305.1 uncultured Cytophagaceae bacterium | reverse complement strand
CTAAGTACCGCCCTTAATCTAGACCTTACCATCAACCCTGATTTCTCTCAGGTAGAAGTAGACCAACAAGTAACCAACCTGGATCGATTTGAGCTATTTTTTCCCGAAAAAAGGCAGTTTTTCCAAGAAAATGCCGACCTCTTTGCTAACTTTGGGCTGGAAGGTACTCGCCCGTTTTTTTCGCGTCGTATTGGGGTTGCCCGAGATGCCAGCACTGGGCAAAATCTACAAAACCCCATTTATTTCGGAGCCCGACTCAGCGGAAAGCTAAATCCTGGACTGAGAGTGGGGATGCTATCGATGCAAACTGGAGAAGATACCAGCATTGATTTACCCTCCATTAATTATACGGTCGCGGCCTTCCAGCAACGCATTGCTCAACGCTCTTTTGTAAGCCTGATTTTGATCAACAAACAGGCTTTTCAGGATTCTATTGCCGGAGGTTTCGACGTCAGTCCCAATCAATTTAACCGTATGATGGGGCTCGATATAAACTTGGCTAGTAAAGATAATGTCTGGAACAGCAAGCTTTTTTATCATCGCTCGTTCGATGATTTGGGGTTAGACTCAAGCTTTGCCACCGGAGGATATTTGATCTACAATACCCGACGCTGGGTAGTAGACATCACCGCACAAAACATTGGAAATCATTACAATCCAGCGGTAGGCTTTGTGCGTCGACGAGACATTTTACGTGCTACTCCTCAGGTATGGTATAACCGCTACCCTACAGGTGGGCTCATTCAACGCCACGGCCCAGGAATAAGTGGAGATCTGGTAGCCAACCCCGCCTTGGAGCTACTCGATTGGAATACTTCATTGAACTACCGCATTGCTTTTCGCAATACTGCTTTATTGAATTTTAGTGCCCGACGTAGTTTTGTCCAACTTCGTTTCCCTTTCGATCCCAGTGGTACCGGAGGCCTCCCCCTCGAAACCGGAACCAATTACCTCAACAATGAACTCAGAGCCAGTTTCCGGAGCGATGCCCGTCAGCCGTTTTTCTTCAACCTAAGCAGTCAGGCAGGTGAATATTTCAACGGGGAACGCTATCAACTGGGAGGCGAACTCACTTATCGTTTTCAACCTTGGGGGTTTGTGAGTCTCAATTTCAATTACAATCATATTCAGTTGCCCCAGCCTTACCAAAGTGTAGACCTATCGCTGGTAGGCACCCGAATTGACCTTACTTTTACCAAAAATCTTTTTTGGATCACTTTTGTACAATACAATAGTCAAATCAATAACCTCAACATCAACTCAAGATTACAATGGCGTTTCAAACCAGTTTCCGATTTGTTCTTGGTATACACCGATAATTACTTTGCCGATGATCAGAATCAAAACGGTGATTTTGTGTTGTTACAAGTACGTCAACCCAAGCTGCGAGCGGTGGTTTTTAAGCTTACTTATTGGCTCAATCTGTGACTAAAAAAAGTTTGACTGGAGAAATTTTTGCTTGAGAAAATCGCTAAAAAAAACATCACTATACAGATAAATCATATAATTATATCAACAAAAAGTAAAAAATATAAATTTAAGTCATTACAAGGATGGTCATCCCCTGCTTACCCTGATACTAAGTACACAAAAAACTAACAACATAAACAAAACTGTTTTTCACTTATGCTATCACCTATCCAAAAAGGGAATGACCAGGATGCACAACTATCATCTCAATCGACGCAAGATGTAGTTCAAAATAAAAAGAAACAGAAACCCTCGATTCAGGCCAAGCAAAGGCCAGTACAAGCCAAACACAAACCTGTACAAGCCAAGCAGAGACCAGTCCAGGCCAAACAAAGGCCAGTGCAGCGGAACCACTCAAAAGGCACCGTACAACGCAATGGTACGCAAGGCGACGGCCTGAAAGAAGGCATGGGCAATCAATACGGAGTAGATCTTTCGGGATATAAAGAACACAAAGACTCTTCGTTTCCAGGTTCGGTAGGGGCTGCGGCTACTATTCAAGGCAAAGACATTCATTATGCTCCAGGGCAATTTACTTTACAAAACCGTAAACACGAATTTGGGCACGCCATCGACAATGCTAAAAATGGGACCCCCAAAGGCGACAAGGTAGTCAATGGCCAAAGCGTAGATACTACCCGTGAAGCCGTCGCCGATAAAATCATGAATACGCCCCTGCAGGCCAAAATGAGCGAAGGAACGTCCTTGAGCACTGCTCAAAACACTGATGGCCCACTTCAGGCCCGGTTTATAGATGAACAAACCGAAAAAAGAGTCACGGGCAATGCATTGGATACCTTCTACAATCAATTTAAACAAAGTAAATCATTTTCTGCTTTGGCATATCTCGGATTATCTCCTCAAGAGATTGAAAATGCTTTTGAGACAATAGATAAAGATCTTGATGACACTTATGAGATTCCTTTGCACAAAGATGGCTTTTTTGGAATCAGAAACGAGAAGAGCTTTAAGATTGTAGGCGAGACGATCTGTGGTATTACATCAAAGGATATTAGTGCCTTCCAAGTAATGATGAAGAGTCCTGGACAAAGGATGGAGAATACATTTGATACTCCACTTTACCAAAGTATGATGCATTTGGCCAACAATATTCCCCTTGATTTTTATCGGCAAATGTTGGTAAAATCTCCTGAGGTGACTCAAGAAGACATAGATCATGACACCAATTCGCTTGAAGATCAAACCTGGAAAGCGGGTACCATTTGTGACCTGACCGCATACCTGGCCATGGCCGATGTTTTGGGGACAGATCTTATGGAACAAACCAAGGGTGAGGATAATGAAGGTGAATTCCCTACTTTTAAAGAAGTAAGTACTCCCAATATCCAATCAAATCGTTTTAGCCAAACAGGTGGAAAATCAATGATTGATCATTTTATGAAGTGGGCCAATCTGGAGGGAAATGGAGTGATGCAGGTAAAACTGACCAATCCAGGACACACTTTTGTGTTTGAAAGATTGTACCCAGGGCTCGTTCGTTTGTACCAATCTTATGAAGGAACTTATACCCTTAAAGAATTTATGACTGACGTGGAACCTCGTGGTCCTCAGGATGATTTGGTAAAAGAAGACAACCAGGAAGCCACCAAAAAATCCAGATCAAAGTTTGGGCAAGGAAGAATACTATCTGCCGAAGGCGTTGCCCGTGATTTTCTTAAACCGATTGCCCAATCTTTAGACTCGCAAGAGGCAATGGATGATGAAGTATACGCTGAACTTTTCGGAGCCGTGTCTCACACTTCAGTCGTGGAAAACCTGATTATGATCTCAGGGGATTACAGTGAAAGTACCGGATATATCAGAAAAGCAGTAGAAAACGGGGACCTTGCCCAACAGATCAGGAATTGGGTAGACATTGATCCTAACCAAAAATTGAAATCTAATAATGTAAAAATGAGTAGTAAGCAATTAGATAGTCACTTCCTAGCTCAAAGGAGTAATGAGAAAATCTTGACGTTAGACTCACAATCAAAGAAGGATGTCACAAGCTCACTTGCTAACTTGCTATTCAGAAAACCTCGCAGCAACCCATTCTCACAAGACTAAGTCATCGGCTCATTTTGAGTAATACTTCACAAACTATATTTGATCATTGCCTCGTCGTTTTATATAAACAAGAACCGAGGCAATGATCAATATTTCTCAATGATATTTTATTCTTTATAAAGCTCGCTGTCGTTGGGGTGAAAAGCAAACCAGGCAAAGGCAAAATGGTTGCCATAGCGAATCCGGCGCAGTTTTTTTCCCTGGTGTTTTCCGGCAATGCACTGCCCGGTGATGTCCCAGGTAGACCCGGTTTGTTGGTCAGTGAAGCCTTTTTTGGTCTTTTTGAAGGTCAGTACTTGCCCCGCTACTTTAGGATCAAACACCGTGGTAGATCCAATGTCTTTAGAGGCCTGAATGCTTTGTTTGTCTAAAATAGAACGAGTGCCATATTGATGAAAAATCACCAAATTTTTGCGCTTGAACCGATCATTGATCACCCCACGTTTTTGAATAATTTTTAAGGGATAGATTTTGTATTTACCTTGGAAATAAATATCAATTACCCGCTCCATAGCAGGCAAACGCTCATCTACCTTGCCTTTGAACAAACGAGGTTGCACACTTGAGTCATACCCTTTGTAGTAGTTTTTACCGTAGCGTTTTTTCATTTTTTCGAACCCAGTGTTGGTAGAAAGTACCTGCCCCTGAGGGTAAGTCTTGAAAAACTCCTGGAGCGAAATAATTTGAGCATCTAATTGGGTAAGGGTAGCCCCGGCAAGTTTTCCTACCACTGCTTCACCCACAATTTGCTGCCACCAGGTTTGGGTCTGGCGGTCCCACATTACCATATCGCTTTTACGCAACATTCCCGAAACCCCAAAATCCAATTTGTACTTTTTCCCCTTGTAAGTCAAGCGACGATCAAAAATAATGGCGGCATTGCACAACGGGCAATAAGTAGCCGTTATGGGCACCTCCCCTATTTGGTCGTTCACAATTTCGTGGTAAGTCAATACATTCAAAGGATAGGCCTTGGCGACGCCGTCGATTTCCAGAGCAATGACTGGTTCGTGCTCGAAATAGTTTTGTCGGGCCTGTTTTTGAGTAAAAAACTGGGGACGATCGATGGGTGGAATACCATCGCGAGGCAACAGTGCTTTGAACTCTTCCAGAGGCACCGTGTGAATGGTGGTATCGGTTTTCCAGCGTTTGTCCAGTTTGTCAGGGTTTTGTACCTGAGCCCAACCAGTAAGGGTTGCCAACCCTAAAAAAGTCAATAAGCAAATGGGTAATAGTTTTGTCATCGGTAGATAGATTAGATGGATGTATTGTGGGCAAAACACCACCGTAACGGGATAAGTTCCAGTCTACTTTGGACTAACCCCAATGTGCTACTGGCTATCATATTTATGGCCAAATCATTAGGAATTCCCAATCCTTTTATTTTATATTTGCCGCAAATCAATTCATCATTTACAAAATATCTTTGTAATGAATTTTATAAACCAAACCAATTCATTCCTTTCTTATCTTATTGTACAAGACAACCCCATAGCGCTCAACGCTATGCCTGGCCTTTTCAAGACCCCTACCACTCCTGCACCTGCTCATCACCATTCCCATCATTTGGCGCATCATCATTGCCATTAATTTTTTTTGATTTGCCCACTCCTACACTATCCAGGTAAATCAAACAATTTCATCTAATTTTTTCTTTTTATTTTCTGACTACCATCGGCACTTTGTTAAGAGCCATTGGAGCCGCTGTGTTTGAGCTCCCCTACTCGTGTGTTGTATTGGCAAAGTCAGCAAGTATCAATAAAGTCATTATAGAAACTATCATTCAAAACTCATAATCAATATTGCTCTCATGGAGACAAAAATCAAAATTGCGATTCAAAAATCCGGACGATTGTACGAAGATTCAGTAGCCCTACTCAAAGAATGTGGCATTCGCTTCAGTGCTTATGGTAGTCGTTTGAAAGCCGAAGCTCGAAACTTCCCTGCTGAAATCTTATTTTTGAGGGTATCCGACATTCCCGCTTATGTAGAAGATGGCGTAGTAGACATTGGTATCATTGGCGAAAATGTACACATTGAGAAAAATAAATCGATCAATGTCATCGACTATTTGGGCTTCTCAAAATGCCGGGTTTCATTGGCCGTAAAAAGGGAGCTCGAATACACCGACTTGACTTATTTCGAAGGCAAAAGGGTGGCGACGTCTTACCCCCATACCCTGAGAACCTTTTTTGCCGAAAAAAACATCAATGTGGATGTGCACCTCATCAGTGGATCGGTAGAAATTGCCCCTAGTATTGGCTTGGCCGATGCAGTATGCGATATTGTGAGTACTGGAAGTACCCTGTTGAGCAATGGATTGAAAGAGGTAGAAACCATCTTGAGATCTCAGGCAGTATTGGTGGCCAACCAAAACCTGAGTACCGACAAGCAAGCTTTGTTAGACAAGCTGATGTTTCGTATCAAGGCTTACAAAAAAGCCAAAAACACCAAATACATCCTGTTAAATGCGCCTAACGAAAAACTAGACGAAATTGTAGACATCATTCCTGGAATGAAAAGCCCCACGATTTTGCCTTTGGCCGAAGAGGGTTGGAGTTCGGTACACTCGGTGATCGATGAAGACGATTTCTGGAACATCATCGATCAACTACAGGAAAAAGGTGCCGGAGGTATTTTGATTGTTCCTATTGAGAAAATGATTGTATAACCTTAGTCTATAGTCGATGGTCGATAATCCACGGTCGCCGGTGAATTATCAACCAAAGCCGTTTCCTTTACACATAAAAGTTCGCTCCAGACCTGACAGGTTTTTGAAACCTGTCAGGTCTAAACGATGGTTCACTCATTTTTTT
>CALDJV010001196.1 GCA_937899305.1 uncultured Cytophagaceae bacterium | reverse complement strand
TCACCCCATTACGAAATGCCCTCCGCTGTTGATTTTTAAACGCATCGGCTGAAAGCGCCACAATCGGCGTATTTTGTAGTGCTTCAATATTTCTAATTTTCTTGGTAGCTTCCAGTCCGCTCATTTCAGGCATGTGCATGTCCATCAATATCAAATCGGGTAAAATCTCTTGAGCTTTTTGTACTCCTTCCACTCCATTTTCGGCCAAGTGCATTTCTAAACCCAATTGGCTAAACATGGCCTGCATCATTTCTTGGTTGAGCTGATTGTCTTCTACCACCAACACTTTGTTGTCTTTTGCAAAATGAACATCTTTGGGCGCGACTTCTACCACCGTTTTATGGATAGTTCTCGTGGCCGTTTCGTAGGGTATGGTCACCGTAAAGGTAGCTCCAACTCCTTCTGTACTTTCTACCGTAACATCCCCACCCAATAGTCGCGCCATTTGCCGGGTAATCGTGAGCCCTAGCCCCGTTCCCCCAAAACGTCGGGTCACAGAATTATCGGCTTGCTCGAAAGGCTCGAAAACACGCTCAAGCCGGTCCGCTGCAATACCAATGCCCTCATCTATTACTTTAAAAATTGCCATGGCTTCGTGGGCATCTTTTTGGGCTAAAAGCTGTACTTTTTTGCCCGAAGCTGTAAACTTAATTGCGTTACTGGTTAAATTCATCAAAATTTGATTCACCTTGGTGCGGTCAGTACGCACAAACTCGGGTAAGTGAGCATCAAAATCATAGACAAACTGAATGTCTTTTTCTAGAGCCTTGGCCTTATTGATATGGAAGATAGACTGAAATAATTGTTTGAGATTCAAATCTTCTTTGGACAACGATAGTTTCCCTGCTTCTATTTTCGATAAATCCAGAATATTGTTAATGAGTTCAGATAGATTTTCTCCACTCATCTTAATATTATCAAGGTACTGCTGATCTTCAGTAGGCAGTTTCAATTCAGGGCTGCGTAGTTTCAATATTTGACTAAACCCTAAAATGGCATTGAGTGGAGAACGAATCTCGTGGCTCATGTTGGCCAAAAAGCGGGTTTTCGACTCATTGGCTTTTTCGGCAATGTCTTTGGCCTCCTTGATTTCGTGCTGTGTTTCGTTGAGTTCTTTTACCTTTTCGTTGAGTGCTTGAGTGCGTGACACCACTTTTTCTTCCAGACGAGTATTGAGCACTTTCAATTCTTCGTGAGTAAGCCGCATTTCCATCTCGCTGGCCAAGAGTTCCTCCGATTGATACAATAGCTTTTTTTGGCTTTTCATCAAGGCTTCATTTTGAGCCTGTGATTGCTCCAACAAATTTAAAATCTTATCCTGAGCCCGGCGGTTTTGTTTGATGAAACTACTCGCCAACAAATAATTGATAAAAATGAGCATACTCAATAATGAAAATTTCGTAACTCGATCGGGGTGCTCTACAGGTTCAGGAAAAAATAGTTGATAGTTGGTGAATTCGAGCAAAACCAAACAACTGAGGGCAAGTGCATTAAAAATGATCCGGTAACGTTTTTCCTTTTCATTGAAAAAGAACATCGGAGCTATAATAAGCACGATATAAGCATACTGAAACCCCCATTCTTTGCCGATTGACGGAACCATGTAAAGCATCAATAAATTAAAAACACCCAATAACATGACTTTGGCAATGAGGTATTGACGGCGATAGTTGAGCAAAAATGCAGTGAGGTAAATGATGTCCCCTGGAATCTCAGTAAGCAACAAGGGCCAGGAGCCGATGTATAAATAATAAGGGATAAACCCTAAAAAGCTGGTAAGTAGCAGAAAAAAGCACAATTGATTGATAATACGTACCCGAGCCACATCGTCACGATCCATTTCGGCCGTAATGCCTGTATTATAAATCTTGATAATTAACTTTTTCATTCTTTTTGTACCTTATAAGTTCAATGGCTTTTGTATCAATTCACTTATTCCGCCCCTTTATTCTACCTTAGCAAGTACTTCTTTAAGCAGGTCTTCATCACCCGCAAATACGGCATCTTCTATTTCGTCACACAAACTAAACCACCCTGCACTGAAAGTACAGGGGTTTTGCGCTCGGACTGAAAGTCCTCTTTAGCCAACCCGTGTCGCAATGCGGGCAAGTTGCTCAAATTCGCAGACGAGACCCGATTTTTTCGCATTACTAAAGTATTGCACTGAAAGTGCAGGGTTTTAACCCAGAGCTGAGACCAATAAAGTAGGGCGAATTGGTACCATCGCTCAATTCGCGTATTTCGTTGACAAACCCTACAATTTGCTTGGTCTCAAAAATAGGCGTATGTTCGATTTGCTCCAGCTTGGTTACAATCATTTGTAATGTTGCCGGAGACAATGTTTTTTGTTGACTTGGGGGTACCTCATCGCCTTGTTTGGTTTCTTTTTTTAGGTATTTTACCATAATTGGCAATAGCTTGTCAAAATCAATGGGTTTGGTAATGTATTCATTTACTCCTGCATCAAACGCCTTTTTTTGTTGCTCAGTAAAAGCATCAGCCGATACGGCTACAATTGGAGTATCCTGAAAGTCAGCCAATTCTCTAATTTTACGCGTGGTTTCAATTCCATCCATCAAAGGCATGTGCATATCCATCAAAATCAAGTCTGGTTTTATTTTTTGGGTAAGTTCCAGCCCTTCCAGTCCGTTTTCGGCCAAATGCATCTTCAATCCCAGTTCTTGAAAAATAGCCTGCATCATCTCTTGATTCAACTGATTGTCCTCTACTACCAATACTTTACTCTCAGGGTCAAATACTACTCCCTTAATGTGATATTGCTCTCGATTGATTTCTACCCGATTGGCTTCTTCGTAAGGCAACAACACACTGAATACCGTTCCCTGACCTTCGGTACTTTGCACTGCAATACTGCCTCCCAACAATTCTATCATTTTTTTGGTAATGGTCAGTCCTAGTCCGGTTCCTCCAAACTTGCGGGTAACCGAATTATCGGCTTGTTCAAAAGGTTTAAAAATATGCTGTATCCGACTTTCAGCAATTCCGATTCCTTCGTCTTCTACTTCAAACAAAATTTGTTTTTTATCTTGTACTTTACGAGCCGTAATCTTTACCTGACGGTTAGCCGAGGTAAACTTGATGGCGTTGGAGGTCAGGTTCATCAGGATTTGATTGAGCTTGGTACGATCCGAACTAATGAAATCAGGAATACGCTCATCGAAATCATAGCCAAACTTGATCTCCTTCTCAATGGTTTTGGCTTTGTTGATGTGAAAAATTGCTTTGAACAGTTGCTTGATATTCAAGGTCTCGATAGAGGTGGTTAACTTCCCTGCCTCGATTTTTGACAAATCCAGGATATTATTAATCAACTCTGACAAGTTTTCCCCACTCATTTTAATGTTATCAAGGTACTGTTGATCTTCGGTAGGTAGCTTCAATTCAGGGCTGCGTAGTTTCAATATTTGACTAAACCCTAAAATGGCATTGAGTGGAGAACGAATCTCGTGGCTCATGTTGGCCAAAAACTGCGTCTTGGCTTTGTTGGCTCGTTCGGCCAGCTCTTTAGCCGCCTTCATTTCTTTTTGAGCCTCATTCAGTTGTTCTACCTTGGTATGCAATTCTTCGGTATTAATTCTCAGCACTTCTTCTTGTTCCATGAGCATTTCCTGAGCGGCCTTCTGTAGCGTAATGTCTCGTTGAATCATCGCAAAACACAGCCATTCCTCACTGTCGTGGTCAATTACTGGAAATACACTGGTGTATACATCAATCAGGTCATGGTGCTTGAAATGCCTCTGTTTGATTTCACCTGCCCATTGCCCATGCTCGGCCACCTCTGGAATCACTTCTTTAATCAAACTAATTGGACTCTCCTTGATATCAAAGTCCTCGATACTAAGGGTAGTAATGTCAAAATCTTCGGCAATGCCTCTTACTTTTTTACCCGATTTGTTGATATACAACACCTGCCCATCCATACTCAACAACACCACAAAGTCGTCGGTATTGTCCATCATCATGGCCAGTTTTTGTTGCTCGAGTTGGCTGGTTTTCAAGGCCTCTAAGTTTTGTTTCAGCGCTATTTCTTTCTCTCTCAACTCGCTGGTTCTTTCTTCTACAATTTCTTCCAGTTTTTGGCGATGGTTCTCCAATTGAACGTTTACTGTTCTCAACTCTTCCTGGCTCTGTAACAACTCTTCTTCGCTGGTTCTTAGCTCATCGTTCTTACGAACGATTTCATTGTGTTTTTGAATGTTTTCTTCGTTTACCTGATTCAGTTTTCCGTAGGCTTTGGCCAATTCGTTTTTAATGGTGAGGTCTTTGTCTAACTTGAGCTTGGCCAATACAAATACAATCGATACAATGGACATAATGTTGACCACAACCAATATAACTGAAACCTTTGGGCTAAATATATCGGGTTTAAAATGCGCAATATGGGGCTCTAACCAAAGTGAAACAAAGGTTAAACAAATAAACAGTAGGAGCCAATGGTAAGGGTTTTTGCCTCTCAGTAAGGTAATAGAACCCATTAAGGCCAACACCGACCACAACATAACGACCCCAGATACCCAAAACCCGCCCAACATCCACTGCATACCAAAAGGCAACAACATGCTCATGATGATTTGGAAAGCACGGGCAAATTGAAATTTATTGGAGAAATGAAAATAAAGGATATTGAAAAAAGACAAAACCACATACCCATAGGGAATCAGCATGGGTATATACAAACCAAAAGCCATCAACATACTCCCCCACATGAATCCTCCAAGTGACATCAAAATGGCCAAAAAAACCAATAAGTTTTTAGTTGTGATGGTTGTTTTATCATCCTGGGGTCGAATACCAATCTTGACTACTTTGTCAATGACGTTTTTATAAGCCTGTTTCATGATTTTATTGGTATTATTGGAGTTGTTCGTTGTGTGTTTAATTGGCAAATTCCACGCCACCTGCCCTGGGGTGTTGTATATAGGACAAATGAGCTCTAAAGAAAGAAATTTGCTTCGCCTGATAGCCTATAAAGCCAAGTAGGCGCTATTTGTACTCAAAAAAAGCCTATAAAATTGAACACTACCTACTTTTGCATCAGGTTAAAACAAACCCTCTCTGTAAGAAGGTCACTCAATACAATTGCAATGAGTTTTTCTTTACATCTGTTATTCTGCTGTCACTACGCAAAAAAACAGTTTTGGTTCCCCTAATTTGAGGCAGTCATAAACGCCTACCAACCGTTGAGTAATATTACTCAAATTCGCCCAATAATCAGTTTTAACTGCGTTTTCACCATCAAATAGGACGGTTTTTGTAAAGTTAATTTCCATTAAAGCTATTTACGAACTATCGATTCATATTTTCAACAAAACAACAGACCATGATAAGTCACGAAAAACTGTTATTGTCTCAGGCGAACTCTGCTCAACAACAAATTAAAGGCTATGCAAACCGAAAAGAAATTGTAAAATGGTTGTTGCAAACTCCTCAAGAAATTCGTTTCAAATTGACCCCTTCATTCAACCGTTTTCACCGTCCCGATGATTTTGTTTTTACAGCCGCCAACCAGGCTACTGCTATGATGATGGGGCGCTCCTCAGAGCGGTTAATTGGTCAAAAACTGATTGAAGTATTGGATATACATCCTTTTCATCAATTTTTTCAAAATTATTTACGCACCTATTTGTATCAATCTTCTCTACAACAAAATATTGATATGCCTATGCTTTCGCGCAAACAAAAACGCATTGTGCATGAGGCCAAGGTAGTAGATGGAGAGCTGGTAGTCGTCATCAAGGTAGTACCTAAAGAAACCCCCTCAGCGTTAACGGTCGACACTGCTCCAAAGGAAAATCTTGAACAACAGCTGGCCCAAATAGCTACCCAAACAGAGGATTTGGAAGTGGCTGACCAGGTTTTACCCGTTACTCCTGAAAAGGAAACAAGCAGCACCCTAGCCGAACCGGAAGTAGAAGCCCTTGCTGCGGTCAGTCATCAAAATGTGATTACTGAGCCCAACAAAGTAGCAGCACTCTCTGAACCAGAAACCAACAATATCGAATCTATTGCCTTAGAAACTGCTGCCTCTATGGAACCCCCAGTAGAGGAATCCATTGTCATAGATCCGCTTGCTTCTCAACAAGTATCGGTAGATGGGAAAATTGAGTTTGTGAACGAGGCCATTTGTGATACACTGGAGCTGTCGGAGTACAAGCGACAGGAAATCTTTATGCAGGATATTTTACATAAAGTTTCTCAGCTTCCTTATCACTTGGCATTGCTTCAGGCCAAGACCCAAAAAGTGGTCAAAAATCTACCCTTGATTTTTGTAACCAAAAGCAAAAAATACGTGAAGGTGAAAGGCCGTATTGAACCCCAAACCAGAGATGGGCAGGTAACTGGACTTCGGTTTTATTATCAGGTCTTGAAACACACCCCTGATTTTCATCAGGTAGCCGCTTTTGGCAAAGTTCCAGCGTTCAATAGTTTTTAAGGACAATTTCTATTTTCCAAATACATAAAAATAACAATCCCAGATGATGTAACCATCATCTGGGATTTTCCTTATCAGTAAGGTATGGTTAAAGCCGGAAACCTTGACAAGTTCCCGTTTTTTTGCATTATGAATAGGTTTAGTAACGCGTTCGCAATAACTGTCTAGTTTGCTCTGCTGCCTGAATTGCTGGATTTCGTTACTTTTCTTGGCAATAACCCTGCTATTCCCGCAAAATTTATCCTGTAAGGAACTCTGAGACCCAACAAACTCATGCATATGACCAAATCGGACACTTATTTTGAAAGCGTTACT
>CALDJV010001195.1 GCA_937899305.1 uncultured Cytophagaceae bacterium | reverse complement strand
ACTATGCCGATTTTTTTCCAGGATATACCTAAAAAGTTATGTATGGTTTCGAATGATCATCATAAGAATATTCTCTAATCAACACATCACTGCTATTTCTGATCTCAATTACCCGGCCTTTGGCATCATACGTATAATTAAACTGATACTTCAAAGTGCCTGTATTCCGATAAATTGTCCAGGATTTACGTTGATTATTTACATCATAAGTAAACACCCAGTTTTCGTAATCACCACGTACGCCAGTAGTCAGACTAAACCGATCCGCTTTTACCGCAGTGAGTAAGCCATTGGTGTATGTATACACAAACTCGGTATATGGCTTATCATTCACAAATTGTAAAACCGACTTGATAGAATTATCCGCATTGTAGCTTACTTCTACTGAGGCAACAGTTTTGTTGTGATAAGCAATCTTAGCAAGCCTGCCTTGAGCATCATAGGTAAAAGTTTGACTTCTTTCACTGGAGTTAGGAATTCCAGAATATCCTCCTAAGAAATCTACCTTCGCAAACTTACAATTTTCGCTGATGCAAGGTTTTACCTCAATCACATTGGAATAATCAGATACTTTGCTCAGGCGTTTAGAACGTAAGCGGTAATAGTACGTCTGTCGGAAATTCAGCCCAAGTTCATCCACATCAAATGAGGTTCCGATGGTTTCTTTGGCCTGGTAACCTGTCACAAAGTTGATAAAGTTGGCATCGGTGGCCACATCTAACAAGTAGGAGCTAATATCGGCTTGCGCCTGCCAATTGGCGGTAAACTGAAATGCCTTTTGGTTAGAAGCAGGTTCGGCTACTGGGGCGGGTAACAGCCCTGTAACTACCAAGATTGTATTGGAATAATCAGAGGTGGCATTCAGCCCCTGCGCCCTTACTCTATAATAATAATTGGTGCTGGCATCTATAGATTCTATCGGAGCTGAATTACCCACAATTGCTTTTCCATTGTAGTTGGGCAAAATTTGGCTAAAGTTCTCATCCAATGCTACATCCAACAAATAAGAAGCAGCATTGGGGGCAGTGTCCCAGTTGGCCTGGAAGCTTCCACTCTGTACATCACTGGCTTTGGTAGCAATTGGTGCGGAGAGATTCTGAGTAGTCACCTTGATTAACTCCGAATGGTTAGAAGTAGCTTCAGCATTGACCGCCCTCACTCGATAAAAATAATCGCCATTGGCATTGAGGTCTGACACTACTACACTGTTGGTATTCACTACTCTATCATCGTAGCCCGGTAACATTTGCTGAAACAAAGCATCAGAGGATACATCTATTCTATATGAAGATGCCTCAGGCATTGATTTCCAATTGGCCACAAAACTGGTAAGTTGCACATTGGTAGCAGGCAATGCCTCAGGGCGGGGCAGCACACTGGTAAATACCGATTGAACATTAGAGTATTCAGAGTAAGAGTTTGCTTGTTTGATTTTTACCCGATAAAAATATTGCTTGTTCACTTCTACATCGGTTACCAAAAGCGTGGTATCGGTAGAGGGAACCTCGACACTGTCATAGTTGGAAATACCTTGACGAAACTTTTCATCCAATGCTACTTCCAATACGTAAGTGGTCACAATTGGCATTTTCTTCCAATGGACTCTAAATCCGGTAGCGCTTACCTCAGTGGCGGGATATACTTCTGGTACATCCAGTGCTTCAGTAGTCACATTGATGATATTTGAACTTTTGGAAGTTTGATTGGAAATATTGGCACGAACTCTATAATAATAAGGAGTGTTTGCTTCCAGGCCAGTGATGAGTATTGATAATTCATTGATCTTCTTGGACTGATAATTCTCGACAAATTGGGTAAATCCCTCATCGGTAGCTACATCTACCTCATAACTCACGGCTCCGGTTACTTTGTTCCAATGTGCCTCGAAACTACCTGCAGTGATTTTGCTGGCTGGCTGAGCAGTTGGTAATGGTAATATGAACTCTTTTTCAAATAATGTACATCCAGTTAGTAAATAAATGAGGCAACAGTGGAATGCCCATTTACAAATATTATGTTTTGGCATGACCCTAAGATGGTTATGTGAGTGGTATAGTTATACTTTGAGGTAAATTTTAAATTAGGCTTTGAAAAAAATAGTGGTCATATGAAAGATGATCAAAACTTACTCCATGGTATTATTTCGCAATTGCAAATTTATGTACACCCCAAGGCTTGTTCAAACCAAACAGGTCAATTTATAGGTAATGTAAGCTTATGAAAAAAAAGGCATCATTTAATCAAATACAGGTTTCAACTTACACCTTATTTACCAAATAATATATCAAAAAACAGATCCCACTTAGAATATATCAACCATATATACTTTTTAAATGAAAACTTCAGGCAGTGGTATTGGTAGTAATTTATCGAGGGTAAACAGAGTTAAAAGATCAAAATATATTAAAAGATGTATATTCTTTCATTTCAGGTGGAATGGATACTACCTGAGATGATGGTGGCGCTTTTGCAAAAGTGGGATAAAGTCCAATATCTTTTACTACATTTAAACGAGTCAAACTTGCCTAAATGCCCAAACATTAAGCAGTCGGATAAGGCAGTAGAAACTCCCAAAGTCATCGTTTTATTTTCACCACTATTCGACATTCGTTGGTCGATAAACGCTATATTGTAACGATTTAGAGTACTACGTTAGTCAGGATTTTTACCAGCCCAAAGGCAAATAAGTAATTCGTAAAAAATAAAGTTTCGTTTTGACTTCAAGTTGAGGATTCGTCTTTGGTCCACAGTCGATAGTCCATCGTCCACAGACGACTATTTTTGATTCACTAGGTGGTTGTTTCCAACTTGTGAAAGCGAAAGGTTATTTTTTTATCCTTATTAAGTACACTGTAAACTAAATACACTATCTACCATACAATGTAAAACTCACTTTAATCATCATCATTCGAAATAATTGAAAAGCAAAATCTAATGGAACATCGCAAAAAGAAAGCATACAGTCGAAAAGAATTTATTTCCTTTTTAGGCAAAGCCAGTCTGGGAGCCATCATTGCTCCTCCGTTTTTGGCCAGCTGTGGCAATACCAGTACCCCTACCAATACCGAAAATCTACCCAATCAAGATATTGACCGACTTAAAAAGCTGGTACTGGAAGGCTTGAAAGCATCAGATAAAGATGATTTGCTGCTGGCCAAAGGATTGGATTATCATACGGTGATCAAATGGGGCGACAAAATCAGCAATAAAGATACCTTTGGCTTCAACAACGACTTTACTTGTTTTATTCCACTTGATGATCAAAACCCTAAAGATGGTTTGTTGTGGGTAAATCACGAATACATCAATCCGCTTTTTGTGTCGGACTTTAACTACCGAGATTACGAAAAACCAGCCGAACACCGCACCAAAGAACAGGTAGACAAAGAGATGTACAATGTGGGGGGAAGTATTGTAAGAGTGAAAGAAGAAAACGGAAAATGGAAAGTAGTACAAAACGACCCGCTTAACCGACGAATAACGGCCAAAACACCTATGAAATTGAACTGGGATACCCCAATCAAAGGAAAAGCAGAGGTAATCGGAACGCATAGTAATTGTTCGGGTGGCATTACTCCCTGGAAGACGTTCATTACCTGTGAAGAAAACTACGATAGTTTTTTTGGAGAAACGGAGTATGATGAAGACAATCAGCCTACGCACAGACCAAGTCATTATGGTTGGGAAAAGTTTTATGAGTATCCACCCGAACATTATGGCTGGGTGGTAGAAATCAACCCCAAAGACGGAAGCGCCCAAAAACACATTGCCTTGGGTAGGTTTGCTCACGAATGTTGTACTTTGTATGAATTGGCCGATAAACGAGTAGTGGCGTATACTGGCGACGACAAAAACAGTGAGCATTTGTATAAATTTATCTCCTCTAAGCCAGGTTCTTTGAAAGAAGGAACCTTGTATGTAGCCAATACCGAGAAAGGACAATGGCTGGCTTTGGACTGGGAAACCCAACCTGTATTAAAGAAAAAGTTCAAAGACCAAACTGAGGTATTAGTAAGGGCCAGAGAGGCTGCCAAACTGTTGGGGGCGACCGAACTGAATCGCCCTGAGGATATTGAAATTGACCCCATCACTGGAAATATACTTGTTTCGCTGACCAACAATAAAAAGAAAAAAGATTTTCATGGCTCCATTCTAAAAATTGAAGAAACCAAGGGGGCTTTTGATGCACTTACTTTCAAGGCTTCTACTTATTTGGCGGGGGGTGAAGCCAATGGGTTTTCTTGTCCAGATAATTTGGCATTTGACCAAGCGGGTAACCTTTGGATGACTTCTGATATGTCGGGGGGTTCTATGAACAAAGCGAATAAACCTTATATGCCTTTTAAAAACAACAGCTTGTTTGTGATTCCGAGGCACGGAGAAGATGCCGGAAAAGTAATTAGAGTCGCTTCGGCACCCACCGATGCCGAACTCACTGGGCCTTGGTTTTCGCCCGATGGCAAAACTTTGTTTTTGAGTGTACAACACCCAGGTGAGCAAACGAAAGATATGAAAAACCCTACCAGTAAGTGGCCTTTTGATAAAGATAATATTCCAAAACCGGCCGTGGTAGCCATTACTGGTGACTTGATAGAGAAAATGAATAAATTGAACAAGGCTTAAATTCGCCTTGATTTTACCGTGGTTGGTGCTTGAAACATAGGAGCACCAACCACTTATTCACTCCTGGTATTTCACCCCATGACTTTATTTAAATCTAAACAGCTTATTAGAATGGATAAAATACTCTTACTCTCTTTAGTATTGATATCATGTGGTCAGGCCAGGACAAAGAACCAACCACGCTTACCAATTCATGTGTTAATTGATTCGATCGAGAATCACGGTAGTGCGAAGGCTTTCCACGCACTGGAAACGGCTAGTTTAGATCATAGACCAGGTACATTTCTATCCACCTTTATGATCATGGCTGACAAATACCACCATGCTTTTGCCACTATGACTGTATATCGTCAAATGGCTTTGATGTACAATATTCCACAGCTCGATCATTCAGAAAATGGGATATACGCGCTTGATTCACTCGATAAAGATATAAAAAACATGGTATCGAGATATTTGATAAAGGCGGCCTCACTAGGAAATGAAGAAGCGAGTGAACACTTGAAAGAATACAGGCAAAAAGCAATCATCAAGTAAATTTACCCTTGTCTCTAAAATCTGCTATCATTCCGAATACTCATAAAGCAAAAACAATGATTTCATTCCTTCTTTGTCATTTATTCATTCAGGCTTTTATGGGGGCACCAAATATACCCCAACCACTGTTGTCTTCTCGGGTACAAGCAAGGGCGGACACCGTATACTTGAACCTCACTAGAGAACTACCCGACATACCTTGGGATACAGTAAAACAAGGAGTATTAATAGTGCAGCACTTCTGCATCAAAAACCCTTACAACAGCCCCATCATGCTCCAGAAAATTCAAGGAGCTGATGGAGGTTTTTTGGTACACTCCAAAAAAGACAACGTCTTGATCCAACCACAACAGTCTTTCTATTTTTCAATTACTTATCGTACTGTGGGTCGTAGCGGGCCCCATTCGCGTCTTTTCAGAATCAAGTTTTTATCTTTTGCGCGTGATAAACCAGTTGAAAAAATGAGGAGCTTTAGGTTTTTTGGGTATGTTTCCACCTCATAACATTTCATCGAGTACCAAACGCAACACTCTCTAGATGCTATTTCAGAGTGTACTTGAAGCAAATTCGTGTTTTGTGTATCATATCATACCTGACATAAATTTGGTTAGATTTGACTTATGAAACTGCCTCCTCTGGAAACTCCAAATATTGTACAGGGACATGGTCGGTGAGCCATACTTTGTTATCAGACAAGAAAAACTGATGCCCATCCGAGTGCATATCAGCGGCATTGACCACCAAAATAATAGGTGCTCCATGGCGAGACCCTACATTTTTGGCGGTGGCCTCGTCGGCCGAAAGGTGTACATGATCACGATTTCGTTTTTTGAGCCCTTGTTGTCGAATGCTATTAACAAACCGGGTAGCAGTACCGTGGTAGAGTACTTCGGGTGGTTTGATGGCCTCGTAGCCAAGTTTCACTCCAATAGAATGCCCCTGACTGGCTCTTATATAGTTTTTATCTTCGTCGAAAGCAAAACGTTTTTTATCGTTTTGGTCCACTACTGCCTGCAAATCTTCAAACGTAATGGGAAAATAATTGTGGGAAAAACGATCTAGTAGCATCTCTACCGATACCCAGCCTTCTTCATCCATGACCAACTCGATGGCCTCGGGATGATGACGCAATACGTAACTTAGTCTTTTACTTATTTTTACTATTTGGTTCTTGTGCATGCTTTTGCTAATTT
>CALDJV010001194.1 GCA_937899305.1 uncultured Cytophagaceae bacterium | reverse complement strand
ACTGCTATTTCCACGAAGGGTTCTGTAATTTAAAAGGCCAAAGTCGAGCTAAGAAAGTATATTTAGTGGGTAATATTTGTTTGCCTTTTTTGTCTATCAAACCATAGAATGTCTTTGAAACTTTTTTAGGCTTCACTGGCTTGGGAACCTCTTTTTTAGGATTTACTCGCACTCTGGTTTTGGTAATCTGTACCACTTTGGCATATTTACCCTCAAACTTAAAGATACGATCATACTTGTAATCACTGATCAGCTTTCCAGCTTTGTTTACCAGTCCACAAGGAGTCCCATACCGACCTTGACGTACTTTGGCTACTCCACCGCTGAAACTATAGGCATATTTGAATTGGTAAGGAATTACTACTTTTCCTTTTTTGTTAATGGCTCCATATTTTGACCCACCTTCTTGTTTTACCCAAGCCAAGCCTTCCGTAAATGGTCGGGCATACCCATAGCCAAAAGGAAGTATGACCTTGCCCTTTTTATTGATGTAGCCATACGCGCCCTCTTTTTTTACCGCAGCCATACCTTCACTAAATGAGTAAGCCAAATCGTATTGAGCAGGGATTACCCACTTACCTGTTTGGTTGATGTAACCATATTTCCCTTCTTTTTTAACCGGAGCCAATCCTTCCGAAAAGCTTTTCACATTCTTATGGGTCACAGGCAATATCACTTTGCCTTCGCTATTGGCCACCCCATATAAATCATCTTTTTCCAACAAAAACATGCCACTCTCTACGTCAAAGATATACTGATATTCACAAGGCACGATCAGCTTGCCTTTAGCATTGACCACCCCATACTTGCGGTTGTTCTTTACCCGGCAAAATCCGTTTTTGAAATCATAAGCATATTCGTATTCGCAGGGCACAATCAGTTTACCAGTTTTGTCAATAAAACCGTATTTTCCCTCTTGCGATACTTTCGCAAACCCATTCCGGAAATTGTACACGTATTTGTAATTGACCGAAAATATTACTTTACCAGTTTTATCAATAAAATGGTATTTTCTATCCTTGCGCACCTTGGCCAGGCCATCCGAAAAGTCTGCTCCTGAGATGTCTTTCAACACCGTTTCCCCTTTAGTATTGATGTACTTGCCTTTGTAATTTTCACTCACTGAAGCCAAGCCTTCTTTGCTAAAGTCTCCTGCCCAATCGTATTTAAAAGGGATGACTACTTCGTTTTTGGTATTGATGTACCCATATTTACCCGTTCTGGTTTTGCGAACCAAAATCAAGCCCTGAGGCGATACCTCACCCATGCTGTAGTATTTTTGGGGGATCACTAACTTTCCTTTTTGGCTTACCAAACCATATTGATACACTTTCTTGGTTCGATACTTTGGTTTCTCCACCTTTTCCTCTTTGATGGGTACCTTGGTACGGGTGATCTGCATCACTCTAAAGTATTTCCCGTCTTGATTGGTCAACGAACCATACTTAAAATCCAATAAGACCTTTCCTTTGGTATCTATTACTCCATAGGTGCCCTTGCCGTATCCTTTCTTCGTTACTGCCACCCCATTCACAAATCTACCTGGTCGATTGTATTGAAAATCAATCACGACCTTTCCTTTTTTGTCAATGACTCCATACTTACCGTAAGGATCTTTTTTCACCCAAGTAAGCCCATTATAAAAATCCCGCCCATAATTATAATATTGGATGGGAATGACCAGCTTTCCACTTTTATTTACATACCCCACCATTTTATCTTGTTTTACTGCGGCCAGGCCTTCACGAAAGCTATAAGTAAAATCGTAAGTAGGAGTTACAACCTCTTTCCCAGTTTCGTCAATATACCCGTATTTTCCGTTGAGTTTGACCGAGGCCAACCCCTCACTGAAATCCAGCATTTTGTCGTATTTGAAGGGGACAATGACCTTCCCTGATTTATTAATCACGCCATACAATGTAGTTTCTTTCGCTCTGGCCAGTCCCGCCTTGTTGAAGCGTCCTATGTATTTGTATTTAAAGGGAATGATCTGTTTTCCTGATTTATCGATGGCCCCATATAGCCCTCCTTTCTTTACCCGAGCAATACCATTTCGAAACGCAAACGTAACTTCATACTCCACTGGAATCACTGTTTTACCCTTTTTGTTGATGTAGCCGTACTTGGCACCCATTCTTATCTCGGCCAGGCCTTCATAAAACGAGTATGCCCGATCGTACTGAGCCGGGATGACCATTTTACCTTTTTTATCAATAAATCCGTACTGAGCATCATAGTTTTTTACGACCGCCAAGCCTTCCCGAAACCTGGATATCGACTTATATTTACAAGGAACAATCAATTCGTTTTTAACATTGATTATTCCATATTTATTGTTTTCGTCCGACTTTGCCACCATCAATCCCTCCGAAAGTCTCCCCAAGTATTTATATTTTACCGGAATTACCTCTTTTCCATTGAGGTCTATCATTCCATAAGTCCGTTTCGTCACGGTTCGGCTTCGTCGAGTTGGTTTGATTACTTCAGGCACCTCCTCTACGACTACATCTTCCACAAGCACATTGACTTTCATAATACGGGCAATGCCTTTTCTAAACCTTCCAATGCGGTCGTATTTAAAGTCAATAATTACTTTGCCCGATGGATCAACTATGCCCGTTTTTTTACCCTTTTTTACGGCAGCCAACCCTTCGGAAAACGGGTTCGCATCGTCGTACAAGAAATCAATCTTGAGCGCTCCTTTCATATTGATGGCACCATATTTTTCACCTTTTCTGACCCAAGCCAAACCTTGGCTAAACTGTTGCGCATTTTGGTATTGATTCTTGATGGCAAATTGTCCGGTCAAATCCAAGTAACCATATTTGCCCTCTTTCTTCACAGGGGCCAATCCTTTTTCGAAAGGACGTACATATGAAAAAGTGGGTGGAATCACTTCGGTTCCGGTCTTGTCTACAAAACCATATTGGCCATATCCTTTACTTACCAGGGCCAATCCTTCATTAAAATCACTTACTCTTTTGTACAATCGTCCAATGACAATACGACCCGTACGATCAATGAACCCGCTCTTACCATTTTGCCTAATGGCGGCCATGCCTTCTTTAAAGCCTCGCACCGTAGTGTATTGATAATCTACTACTTTACGCCCACGTTTATCAATAAACCCCCAACGATAATCCATTCGGGTAGGGGCCAACCCTTCCGAAAAGCCTTTGGCTTTCTCAAACTGAAAATCTATCTTTAACTTCCCCTTGGTGTCAATAAATCCATATTTACCATCTTTCTTGACCGCAGCCAAACCTTCGCTAAAGTCCAGTGCTGCATCATACTGAGGTTGAATGATTTCCCGGCCTTTTTTATCGATAAATCCATATTTTTTACCTACCTTGATTACAGCTCTTCCTTCATAAAATTCGCCAGCATAGGCATATTTCATAGGAATGATAACTTTGCCTTTCTTGTTGATAAAGCCATACTCTTTGGCCAAAGGCTTGTTCTGAGCCTCCACCAAAAAAGTGGCAAAAATGGACAATACAGTAATTAATAATGTCTTTTGAATTAAGTGTTTCATAAAAGTACGTAATCTGAAAAACGAAAATATTCTATTAATCAATTGATTGTTAAGTATTTAGGAATAAAAAGTATAAGTTTTAATTTGTTAGTGAATGGTATACCATTGTAACGAAAATTTCTTTTTTATTAAAATTTTTTTTAACGTTATCTTATCTTTTGTTTACACAAAAATGAACCTGGTACAAAATGCTGGCATCAACCACCAATAAAATCATCCAAAATCTGGATATAAAGAAGAATCTTTACGGAAATAAAGGAGAGTTATCTGAGCAAGAACTGTCAAAGCATGTAGTTCAAGATGCTTTGAGAGAAGTGTATGGACGGGGCGATCGTATGATGATGGCCTTCATTAGTCTTCATTTTGTGCTCTCGCTTATTCTTGCCCTTATTTTTGGCAATGTTTGGACCGAAACTCTCTTGGCTGGTTCTATTGCGGTGGGGATGTTTTGGTTGAGCGTGCTCATTCGACCTCGTAGATTCTTTACTCGAGTCACTGCCGGTATTAGTCTCCAGATGTTTGCGTTTCTATTGTTTTACCAGCTACAAGTACAAGGCCATGATATTGACGAAGGTCGTTTTTTCTTTTTTACGGCATTTACCATCATGATTGTTTACCAGGACTGGCGCGCCTTGTGGCCAGGAGCCATTTTCTTGTTTCTGGCCATTACACTCCCCATTGTATTGCAATACATCCAAAGTTTTACGGGCGTACAAGTGGGTAGTTTTCTGGATTTTGTAACAAAAACCGAGTTCATGGAAACGACCCGTAAGTTATTCATTCCAAACATCAAGGGAGTAGATACCATCAGGTATGATCGCTTGGCGGCCTATTTTGGCATTTTAAGTATTCAGGTGATTCTTTGCAATAGCTGGGCCTATTTTATGCGCATGCAAACCATCAAAGAGGCACTATCCACCCTTTCGCTGATTGAAAAACAAGCCCAGATTGAAAAGTCTAACCAGGCACTTGAACATAATGTAAAAGAAAAAACCGAAAATTTACAACGGGCGTTGGAAACCTCTCAAACTACCGAAGAAGAGTTGCGCCAAAATATGGAGGAACTACAAGCTACCCAGGACGAAATGCAGCTACAATCGCGTAAAATTCTGGAAAGCCAGGAAGCCATGAAAAAAGTAGAACAAGAGCTCCGCCAACGTCAACAAGATATGGAAAGAACCCAGTGGCTGGAGTCTAACTTGTCTAAATTTGATGACCTGATGCGCCTCAACTACGACAAAAGCCTAGAGGAGTTTTCGGATGTGATATTGCTTAATTTGGCTGACCTGCTCAATGGTTCACAGGCTGCGCTGTACGTATACGATGAAGAAGAGGATGTTATAGAAATGAAAGGGGGCTATGCTTGTACTCCCAAAACGGTAAAAAAACCCAGTTTTCAGATTGGAGAAGGGGTATTGGGGCAAATCTTAAAAACCCAAAAAACGCATTACCTCGAGGACCTACCCATTGACTCGGCCACGGTAGAATCAGCCCTTTCTCGTATTAGCAACAAAAGTTTGATTGTGGTGCCTTTGCTGTACAACGAAAAGATTCAAGGGGTGTTGGAATTGGCCAGTTTACAAAAAATGAGTGATTTGCATCGCCAGTTTATCCATCGCCTCAGCCAAAACATGGCCTCTATGTTGCAAAATATTCGCAGTGTGCTTCGTACCCAAAAACTTTTGGATCAGTCTCGTGAGATGACTGACTTACTCCAACGCAATGCCGCCCAGATAGAGCAAACCCAATTGGAAATTGAACGAAGAGCGGCTGAGTTTCAAGCCCAGTTCAATGCCATCAACCTCTCGATGCTGGTGGTAGAGTTTACCGAAGAAGGTGAAATCAAAGAGGTGAACGACAAGTTTCTCAACCTTTCTAAATACACTAGAGATGAATTGGTTGGACAACACCACAGCAATTTACTCCCAGTTAAAATCGCTGAATCGGAGGATTATAAACAGTTTTGGCGCAAAGTACACGAAGAAGAATATTACGAAACGGAACATAAATTGGTCACCCAAGATGGAGGTACTTTTTGGGTAAGGGCCAATTATTATTGTTTGGCTACTGAATCCAAGAAAAAGAATAAACACAAAAACGTATACTCCGAACAAAATCAGGCGGCGGCTCCGGTATCCCACTCGGCCAATGGAGGCTATCAGGTCGATGCGGCTCCCCCTACCAGTGCTTCTTACAGCGTCAGCGGGGCCAACTCTCATATAGAAACCATCATGATGATTGGCTGGGACATTAGTTTGCAGAAGCTTCAAGAGCAACAAATCAAGCAAAACCTGGGAGAACTACAAAATCGCGAGATGGAAAGCCAGCAAAGCATTCGCCAAATGCAAAAGCTCCAGGAAGAACTCGAAATAAGAGCCAAAGAATACCAGGGTCAATTACAAGCCATCAACCTATCTATTGCAATGATTACGATGGACCGGGATGGCATCATATTGTCTATGAATGATAAATTCTCTGAAATATTTGATTATGGCAAAGACGACTTGGTGGGGCAACATCACGAGATTTTGGTACGAGATGGATACGCTAAAAGCAAACCCTATCGCAAGCTTTGGCAAAAGTTGTATAAGAATGAATTTGTGGAAGGCGAGTTCAAAGGCATTGCCAAAGATGGAGGGATTGTTTGGCTCCGGGGCAGCTATTACCCGATGACGGATGCCCGTAACAATTTGTCTACGATTTTGGTCTTGGCTTATGACATCACCAAAGAAAGAGAACAGGCAGCCCAAATCAAACAGAATATTTCGGACCTGGAAAAGGTGCGCAAAGAACTTGAGATCAAGAGTAGTGAGATGAGCGCTCAACTTGAGGTAGTGAACCAGATTTCGGGATTGGTAGAGCTTTCTCCAGAAGGAAACATCTTGGCTGTCAACGATTTATTCCTCGATTTTGCCAATTACGAAAACGCTGATGAGTTGGTAGGTCAACACCACCGAGTATTGGTGGCGGCCAGTGTAGCTAAAACCAAGGCCTATAAAAACTTGTGGGAAACCTTGGCAAAAGGAGAGGACATAGAAGGTATTTACGAATACATTGCCAAAGACAAGGCCAAGATCAAGTTACAGGGTAGCTTCTTCCCTATCAAGGATCAAGAAGGAAACGTGTTTAAAGTCATCCACTTGACTCTAGACATTACCACTGATAGCAAACAGCGAATTGGGCAATAATTAAATGGCTTTATTGTTACATTGTTCCGCT